>CAYZSQ010000241.1:0-1501 GCA_964479785.1 uncultured Methanomassiliicoccales archaeon | reverse complement strand
GAATACGGACGATTATTCTCGATTCGGTCGAAAAATATGGACGATTTTTATCGATATACGAACAAAAATATGGACGATTTTTCGTATTTTGAACCAAAAATATAGACCAAAATTATTATTGTCCCATGTCCATCACAGGGCATGCGTCGCAAGATCACGGATGTCCTGGACGAATGGGCGGATTCCGACGAGCGCAAGGCCCTCATGATCTGCGGTCCCAGGCAGGTCGGGAAGACGTACTCCATATCGGAGTTCGGGAGGAGGAGGTTCGGCAGGCATTTCCTGGAGATCAACCTCCAGGACAGCCCGGAGGACTGCCGGATGTTCGACGGGGACCTGGACGTGGACACCGTGATCAGGGCGATGAGCGCCAGATACAGGGACTTCGAATTCATCCCTGGTAAGACGCTGATCTTCCTGGACGAGATCCAGAACTGCCCCAGGGCCAGGACGGCCCTGAAGCCATTCGCCGTCGACGGCAGGTACAGGGTCGTGGCCTCCGGCTCGCTGCTCGGTGTGCGCTTGGGGGAGGTCCCGCTCAACCCCACCGGATACATGAGACTGGAGAGGATGTTCCCCATGGACTACGAGGAGTTCCTGTGGGCCCTGGGCATGCCCCAGGAGGCGATCGACGACGTGAGGTCCAGCATACGCGACATGGAACCCATGGACGGGTCGCTGTTCTCCACCTTCTCCGATCTCCACCGTCAGTACATGGTGGTCGGAGGGATGCCGGCCGCCGTGGAGGCATTCGTACGGACCCACACGTTCCACGGCCTGAGGAGGGTCTTCAACGAGCTCTTCGAGGGATTCGCGATGGACATAGACAAGTACGCCGGGAGAAGGGACAGGGCTCTGACGCGGGACTGTCTGGATTCGATCCCGCTGATGCTCGCCGGCGAGAACAAGAGGTTCAGGTTCAACGGTGTGCCCCGGGGAGGGACGCAGGCTGCGGAGGAGGGCATGGGTGCGAAGGCCGTCGGCTTCACGCACTTCGCCCCGGCGCTGAACTGGCTGTCCCTGGCCAGCATCACCCTCCAATGCAGCAGGGTGAGCGAACCCGTCAACCCGCTGGAGGAGAGGTGCTCGGTGAACATGTTCAAACTGTACATGTTCGACACCGGGGCGCTGGTCTCCCGCTACGACGATTCCGTGTTCGCCGAGGTCTATTCCGGGAACGCCTTCGCCAACCTCGGCGCCATCGCGGAGAATGCGGTGGCCCAGGCCCTCGCCTCCCAGGGGAGGAGGCTGATGTACCTGTCCAAGGAGTCGGGTCTGGAGGTGGACTTCGTCACCGTCGTCCAGGGCATGCCGTGCTGCGTGGAGGTCAAATCCGGGGACAACCGCCACTGCAGGTCCCTGAACAAGGCGATGGCCGACTACGGATGCCTCGGCGTGATGTTCGAGACCCGGAACATCTTCACGGACGACAAGGGCGTCCGCCACTACCCCCTGTTCGCCGCCTCGTTCATGGACGCGGTGGACCCCAGGCCGGAGATCA
>CAYZSQ010000240.1:0-1509 GCA_964479785.1 uncultured Methanomassiliicoccales archaeon | reverse complement strand
CGGCGTCGGCGCCGAAGACGTTCCTCAGCCACCTGTAGTAGGCCAGGTACTGGTGCGGCATGACCGTGTCCGGGTCGTGGTAGCTGCCCTGGATATCCCTGCCCCTGTCCGGCTGGAAGCCGACCAGGACGTTTCCGTACAGCACCCCCGGGATCATCAGCCCTCCCATAGTGGTGTAGAACTTGCCGGGCGGGTCCCCCCAGCCCTCGCGGATCCTCTCCCGGGCGGCGGAGGAGAGCTCCCGGTAGTATCTTTCATAGTCCTCCGCAGACAGGACGTCCAGCGTCCTCCTGGCCACCTCCCCGTCGGAGAGCCAGTCGATGTCATTGGTCAGCCCCGACAGGAGGGCGTCCACCAGCTCCCTCGGGGTCTCGGGGATGGCGTCGCCGACGTCGTAGCCGTCGTCCCTCATCCTGTGCAGGAGGTCAACCACACTGGCGAATGTGTCCAGCCCCGCCGCTCCCCCCGCGTTGGCGGTCTTGGGTGGGTACATGTAGAGGAGCACGGCCACCCTCCTGGCCCGGTTGGTCCCGCGGCGGAGCCTGGCCCACATCATGGCGGTGTCGGCGATCCTCCTGGCGCGGTCCGGTACGGATGCGTAGAAGCGGGTCCCGCCGTCCCTCTCGGTGGTCCCTGCGGGCACGGTGATGATCTGCCCGTCGAACTCCGGATGGGCGACGTCGTACGCCACCTCGGACGGGCTCAGGCCGTTGATGTCCCCCAGCCACTCGTCGCGGCTGGCCGCGGTGGTCATGGCCTGCAGGACGGGCACCCCGTATGAAAGGAAGAAGTTCTCCTCGGACACCTGCTCCCCGCACCCGGGGGTGGCGACGAGGGTCTGCGAGAAGCTCATGGTCTCGATGATCGCGTCCAGGACCGGCCCGCCGCCGCGGGTGAGATGCTCGGAGAGGATGCGCTTGACCCCGATGGATCCCGAGAGCGGGTCCTCGTAGGTCTGCAGGAAGACCGGGACCGGGTTGCCCCCCAGCTCCTCCACTGCGCGGATGAGACCGTCGACGTTACCCAGGTTGCCCGTGAGCCACTGCTTCTGGTAGAAGAGTATCCCGATGCTGGGCCGGTCCGGGTCCAGCGAGTCCACGTATGCGTCGAACCCTATGTCCTCGCGGCCGGGCATGTAGATCCCCTGGGCCGGAGGGCGCTCCGGAGGCGGGACGTCGATGTCGATGCCGTCGAACCTCCTGACCGCCCACAGGACCATGGAGCGGATGTTCGCGTCGCCTCCGAGGACGTAGTACGAGAGGACGGTCCGGAATTCGCCGTCGTCTCCGTCGAACAGGCGCCTGTACTCATCGGTGACCACATCGTCGGTGCACGCCAGGAGTGTGCAGACGCCGGCGGAGTCAATGGCGTCCAGGAGACGGTCGAACCTCTTCATGTACGAGGTGTCGCCGTGTACCTTCAGGGTCACGAAGTCCGCCCCCGAGACCAGCCCGAGCGCCTCTGAAAGGAGCACCGGGTCGGCGTCCAGGTCCGAGGCGTCGTAGTTGG
>CAYZSQ010000239.1:0-1529 GCA_964479785.1 uncultured Methanomassiliicoccales archaeon | reverse complement strand
CAGACGAAACAATATATCCGCTCTCGCCATCCCCACCGTCATGTCTCAGGAAGACGCCAAATTCATCCGCGAGAAGGTCATGGCCCACAACAGGTGGTTCGAGGAGTGCATCCCCATGATCGCCTCCGAGAACCTCATGAGCCCCCTGGCCAAGGAGATGCTCATCTCCGACCTGGCCGACAGGTACGCCGAGGGGCTCCCGGGCAAGCGCTACTACCAGGGCAACATCTACGTCGACGAGGTGGAGCTCAGGGCCATCGAGCTGGCCAAGAGGGTCTTCGACGCCGACTTCGCCGACGTCAGGCCCATATCCGGGACCGTGGCCAACATGGCCGTCCTCTTCGCCTTCGCCCAGCCCGGCGACACCATCACCACCTGCGCCCTGGCGCAGGGCGCCCACATCTCCACCTGCGAGTTCGGCGCCTTCGGCCAGAGGGCCGTGAAGTCGGTGAACTACCCCTTCAACGAGCACGACATGAACCTGGACGTGGACGGGACGATCAAGCTCCTGAAGGAGGTTAGGCCGAAGATCGCCCAGTTCGGGCTGTCCGTGTTCCTGTTCCCCCCGCCCCTGAAGGAGCTGCAGGACACCTTCAACGAGATCGGCTGCCTGGTGTGGGAGGACTGCGCCCATGTGCTCGGCCTCATCGCAGGCGGACAGTTCCACGACCCCCTCAGGGAGGGCGTTAACATCGTATCCTCCTCCACCCACAAGACCTTCCCCGGACCCAACCACGGGCTGCTCCTGGGCAGCAACATGACCGAGGACCAGGAGAAGGCCCTGCAGAAGGCCGTCTTCCCCGGTGTCACCAGCAGCCACCACCTCCACGCCATGGCCGCCCTGGGCATCACCCTGGCGGAGATGGAGGTCTTCGGCAAGGAGTACGCCGCACAGGCCTGCAGGAACGCCAGGGCCCTCGGGGAATCCCTCTACGAGCTGGGCGTCCCCGTCCTCTGCCCGGACCTGGGCTTCACCAGGTCCCACGCCATCGCCCTGGACGTGTCCCAGTTCGGCGGCGGGAAGGACTGCGCCCAGGCCCTGGAGGACGCCAACATCATCTGCAACAAGAACATGCTGCCCAGGGACACCAGCGCCGTCAGGCCCTCCGGCCTCAGGCTGGGCGCCCAGGAGATGACCCGCATAGGGATGAAGGAGAGCGAGATGAAGGAGGTGGCCGAGCTCATCGCCAGGGTCGTCGTCAAGAAGGAGGACCCCGCCAAGGTTAAAGAGGACGTCAGGGCTTTCAAGAGGCAGTTCACCACCATCCAGTACTGCTTCAACGCCGGCGAGCCCGCCTACGGATACCACAGGCTGGTGGAGTGAAGAGGTGATTACAATGGGATTCATGGACAAGGTCATGGACACGGTGAAGAGCGCCGACGAGAAGCTCGGCAACGCGATCGACAAGGAGAAGCTGGACAGCGACATCCGCAAGCAGGAGCGGGCCATCGACGACTACACCATGGAGATCGGCAGGAAGGCCCTGGCCGCCCTGAAGGAGGGCAGGGACCCCACCATCGCGGAGCTG
>CAYZSQ010000238.1:0-1534 GCA_964479785.1 uncultured Methanomassiliicoccales archaeon | reverse complement strand
CGGGATGGATGCACGATGCGCGCAGCGCTGTACGTCAGGGTCTCCACCGAGGACCAGGCCGCCGAGGGCTACTCCCTCGACGCCCAGGTGAAGCGGCTGGAGGCGTTCTGCAGGGTCCGCGGCTGGGAGGTGGCCGGCGTCTACAGGGACGAGGGCTTCTCCGGCCGGACCGTGGACCGTCCGGAGTACACCCGGATGATGTTGGAGAGCGACCGCTGGGACACGGTCCTGGTCATGAAGATGGACCGTATCCACAGGAACAGCATGAACTTCGCGCTGATGATGGACGAGCTCAGGGCCAAGGGCAAGGAGTTCACCTCCATGCAGGACAAGTTCGACACCACCACCGCCATGGGGCGGTTCGTCATGGACATCATGCAGAGGATCGCCCAGCTGGAGAGCGAGCAGATCGGCGAGAGGGTCAAGGTGGGCATGACCTACAAGGCCCGGTCCGGCGACTGCCACCTGGGCTCCGGGCATCCCTACGGGTACGTCTACGAGGACGGCAGGCTCCGGGTGGTCACCGACGAGGCCCACATCGTCAGGGCGATCTACAACATGTACCGCCGGGGCTCCACCATGGAGGACATCGCATCGTTCCTGAACGAGGCCGAGGTGCCCTCGAAGAAGGGCGGCACCTGGAGCAGGCAGGCCGTGGGCAACATCCTGCACAACCCGCTGTACGCGGGATACAGGAGCTGGGACGGCATCATAATGAAGGGGGACCAGGAGGCCATCGTGTCCCTGGAGGTCTACGAATCCATCAACGGCCCCCTGCCGGGTTCGGGATCATGAGCGACTCCCCCAGGAGGGCCGCCCTGTACGTCAGGGTCTCCACCGACGAGCAGGCCGCCGAGGGCTACTCCCTGGACGCCCAGAGGGCGATCCTCACCGACCACTGCCTGGCCGAGGGCTACGACATCGCCGGCGTCTTCGAGGACGACGGCTACTCCGGCAGGAACGTCAACCGTCCCGCCTACCGCAGGATGATGGAGCACATCGACGAATGGGA
The DNA here is from genome assembly GCA_964479785.1 of uncultured Methanomassiliicoccales archaeon. Lineage (GTDB taxonomy): Archaea > Thermoplasmatota > Thermoplasmata > Methanomassiliicoccales > Methanomethylophilaceae > Methanoprimaticola. Next base: position 522 of record CAYZSQ010000238.1, on the reverse strand, counting down.
CGTGATGGTGGTCCTGAAGATGGACCGCGTCCACAGGAACAGCCGCAACTTCATGTCCATGATGGACGAGCTCGAGCGCAACCACAAGGAGTTCGTGTCCTGCTACGAGTCCCTGGACACCAGCAACGCCCTGGGCAGGTTCGTGGTGGACATGATACAGAGGATGGCCCAGCTGGAGAGCGAGCAGATCGGCGAGAGGACCAAGGTGGGCATGCGGGAGAAGGCCGAGGGGCTCGGTTCCGCCGGCTCCGGGAAGCGCACCATGGGGTTCACCCCGCCCTACGGCTACAGGCTGGAGGGGGGCGCCCTGGCCGCCGACGAGGGGGAGCTCTCGGTGGTGCGCGGCATGTTCGCATCATACCTCGCGGGGGAGACCATGGACTCCATCTGCTACTCCCTGAACTCATCGGGGACCCTCACCCGCCGGGGGAATCCGTGGAACAAGTACAACCTGAGGAACATCCTCCACAACCCCGTCTATGCGGGGTTCATGCGCTGGGAGGATCTGCTCATACCGCATCA
>CAYZSQ010000237.1:0-1536 GCA_964479785.1 uncultured Methanomassiliicoccales archaeon | reverse complement strand
GTGGTGGCCATCATGGCCGCCCCCACCCCCTGCACCACCCTGAAGGCCAGGAGCATGGGGAGGTTGTATGACAGGCCGCACGCCAGGGAGCTGAGGGCGAAGGCCAGCAGCCCCCATACGAACAGCCTCCTGATCGCTCCCCCGTCGGCGATCTTCCCGAATATCAGTATCAGCCCGGCCATCATCAGGAAGTAGACAGTGACCACCCAGGACACCGACCCCGTGCCTACCCCGAAGAACGCGGCGATGTCCGGCAGCACCACGTTGACTATGGTCCCGTCCAGGCCGTCCAGGAACAGGGCCAGGGCCACCACGGACAGCAGCAGCCACTGCCTGCGGGGGCTCTCCAGAACTCTCTCCATGGTGGGCCGGGAATGGTTAGACTTATTTAATCATTGGCGGACCCTACCCATCTTATATATTGGTCGTCCGCATAGCCCGTGACGGTTCCCATGAACGAGATTTGGACCGAGAAGTACAGGCCGAGGACGCTGGACGAGGTTGTGGGGCAGAGGCACGTCACCGAGAGGCTGAAGTCCTACGTGGCGTCGGGCAGCATGCCCCACCTGCTGCTGACCGGGCCGGCGGGGACCGGCAAGACCACCTGCTCCCTCGCCCTGGCCAGGGAATTCTTCGGGGAGGCGTGGAGGGGCAACTTCATCGAGCTCAACGCCTCCGACGAGAGGGGCATCGACGTGGTCCGCGGCAAGATCAAGGAGTTCGCCAGGACCGCCCCCATCGGCGCGGAGTTCAAGATCATCTTCATGGACGAGGCCGACGCCCTCACCGGTGACGCCCAGGCCGCCCTCAGGAGGACCATGGAGAAGTACTCCGGCATCTGCAGGTTCATCCTCAGCTGCAACTACTCCTCGAAGATCATCGACCCGATCCAGTCCAGGTGCGCGGTGTTCCGCTTCAGGCCCCTGTCCTCCGAGGACATAAGGTCATACCTGTCCATGATCGCGGAGAAGGAGGGCGTGGACATCGCCGACGACGCCCTGGAGGGCCTGGTCAGGATCGCCCACGGGGACATGAGGAGGTCCGTCAACTCCCTGCAGGTCGCCGCCTCCCTAGGGAGGAGGGTGGACCTGGACCTGGTGTACCAGACCGCCGGCATGGCCAACCCCGCCGCCGTCAGGGAGCTGATGGAGACCGCCCTGAACGGGAACTTCATCCAGGCCAGGAACCTGCTGGACGACCTGATGGTCACCAACGGGCTCTCCGGGCAGGACGTGATCAAGCAGATCCACCAGTCCATCTTCGACCTGGCCGTCTCGGACTACGACAAGGTGAAGATGATCGACAAGTGCGGCGAGGTGGAGTTCAGGATCGTGGAGGGCAGCAACGAGAGGATCCAGCTGGAGGTCTTCCTGGCCTACCTGGTGATGGTGGGCGGGAAGGCCAGGTGAGACCCGCCATCGCATGATCGCCCCCGGGATCGATCCGAAGACCGGCTGAAGGCAGCGTCGAGGATCGTCCCGAGGACGGCATTCGATGTGACTGTTCGGGAAGGGGATCTCGGAGTACGGTTTTGAC
>CAYZSQ010000236.1:0-1555 GCA_964479785.1 uncultured Methanomassiliicoccales archaeon | reverse complement strand
TCAGAAAACTTGTAAAATCAAGAAAAACAATCTCAGAAAATTTATCAACTAACACACGACTATGATCATGCATGCGCAGGAAGATCACCGATGTCATAGAGTCCTGGGACAGGTCAGGCGTCAGGAAGGCGCTGCTGATCAGGGGGTCGCGTCAGGTGGGCAAGACCTATTCTGTCGGGGAGTACGGCAGGCGCGTATACGGCGAGCACTTCCTGGAGATAAACTTCAAGGACAACCCCCGGACCTGCGAGATCTTCAAAGGGAGCCTGGAGGTCGACCAGATAATCACCAGGATGAGCGCCGTCTACAGGGACTTCGAGTTCGTCCCCGGGAAGACGATGATCTTCCTGGACGAGATACAGGAGTGTCCCGAGGCGCGCACCGCACTGAAACCTCTGGCCAAGGATGGGAGATACAGGGTCGTGGCCTCCGGTTCGCTGCTAGGGATCAGGATGAAGGATGTGGGACTGCATCCGACCGGGTACCTGGAACGGGTGACCATGCACCCCATGGATTTCGAGGAGTTCCTGTGGGCTCTGAAGATGCCGCAGGGACCCATCGACGCCGTCCGCAGGTCCCTGGCCCGCAGGGAGAGTCTGGACGAGTCGCTGTTCTCGACCTTCTCCGACCTGTACTCCAAGTATCTGGTCGTCGGCGGTATGCCGGAGGCTGTGAAGGTCTTCTCGGAAACGAGGCTGATGACCGGTCTGGACAAGGTGTTCTCCGAGCTCAGGGACGGTTATGCTGACGACATATCCAAGTATGCCGACGATCCGGCGAAGGCGCTCGCCACCTTATGCATGGGCGCGATCCCCTCGATGCTGGCCAACGAGAACAAGAGGTTCATGTATGCCAGGGTGAAGACGGTCGACGGTAGCGGCTCCGGAGACGGGGACGAACCGAGGGAGGGCAGCAAGGCGGTGGGCTTCAAGCATTTCGCACCCGGACTGAGCTGGCTCAACATGGCGGGGATCACCCTGACATGCAACCGTGTCACGGAGCCCAGGGGGCCCCTGGAGGAGAGGATCCAGGTGGACAGGTTCAAGCTGTACATGGTGGACACGGGGCTCCTGGTCTCGATGTACGACAGGTCCGTCTTCGAGGAGGTCTTCTTCGGCAATCCGTTCGTCAACCTGGGCGCAGTGGCCGAGAACGCGGTGGCGCAGGCCTTCGCCGCAGGGGGCAGGAAGCTGATGTACTTCAACAAGGACGATCCGAGGATGGAGTTGGATTTCGTGACCGTCGTCGGGGGGAGGGTCTGCTGCGTCGAGGTGAAGTCCGGGGACAACCGCTCATGCAGATCCCTCAACAATGTGATGAGGGAGTACGGGACGGCCGGCATGATGTTCGAGACCAGGAACGTGTTCACGGATGACAAGGGGGTGCTACATCTCCCCATTTTCGCCGCCTCGTTCATGGATGCGATCGATCCGAGGCCGGATCCGATGGTGGACCTGTCGTGCATCGACAGGTTGCGCGAGGAGTACGGCGACGATCCCGGAAGCTCCCGAGGGGTTCCGGATCGATAACCGTGAGACGGCGTCCCCTAGGCACA
>CAYZSQ010000235.1:0-1562 GCA_964479785.1 uncultured Methanomassiliicoccales archaeon | reverse complement strand
CTGGGTCTGTAGCCTATGGTGCGGATGCGCTCCCCGCCCCTGGCGGACCTGACCTCCTCCAGGATCGCGGCCATGGAGCCCCAGTCGTCGATGCCGGTGGCCAGTCTCAGGCGGTACTCCCTGCACCGGCGGCAGCCGGCCACGAACCTGGGGGCGATGCTGCGCATCTTCATGGCCCCCGTCCTCTCCCCCTTCTCGTCGAAGACCATCCCGGCCAGCCGGAGGCACCAGTCCACCTGCTGGGACACCGTGGGGTTGGGCAGGCGCTCCCCCGTCCGGAGCAGGGCGTCGGTCTGGGTGAGCATGTACGGGTTCCCCACACCGCCCCTGGCCACCATCACCGCGTCGGCCCCGGTGACCTCCAGCGCGGCGACGGCGTCGTCGGGGGTGTAGATGTTGCCGGACACGATGGTGGCGACGCCGAAGTCCCTCCGGACGTCCCGGACCATGTCCAGGTGCGGCTCCCCGGAGTACATCTCCCGGACGGTGCGCGCATGGATCGACACCGCGTCGGCGCCGGCGGAGACCGTTTCCCCGATCACATCCCTGAAGGTCAGCTCCTCCATGCTGCGCCCCAGGCGGACCTTCACCGTCACCGGGACGTCGACGGCCGCCTTCAGGCGTCTCACCATCCTCCCGCATCCGGCCGGGTCGGCCATGAGCTCGGAGCCCGCGCCGGAGCGGACGACCTTCGGCGCGGGGCAGCTCATGTTGACATCGATGAAATCTATGTCTGGGTTGAGCTCCAGCGCCCTGGCGGAGGCCCTCGCAAGCGTGTCGGGGTCGGAGCCGAAGACCTGCAGCCCGGTGTACGGCAGCCTGCCGAAGGAGAGGTACTCGTCGCGGCAGGAGGGGTTGTTCAGGATGGCGCTGTCCGAGGTCATCTCCGTGAAGGTCACGGACGCGCCGAAGGGCGCCATGAACTCCCTGTAGCTCCTGAAGGTGTACCCGGACATCGGGCCCAGGACGACGCGTCCGTCCACCTTCAGGTCGCCTATCCTCCACATGGGCCCCCATACGGTCATCCGACATCATCGTGACGGGGGGGCGTGGTAGCTGTCGACCTTGGCGTCGATCTTCTTGAACAGGCGCTCCATGGTCGCGATCTCCTCGTCGCTGAAGTCCTCGAACAGCCACTCCAGGCACTCCTTGGCGTACGCGACGACCATCTCTCTCGCCTCCTCCCCCTTCTCGGTGAGGAAGATGCGGTACTCGCGGCCCTCCGGACGGTTCTCCGCCAGGCCGAGCTCGAAGAGCTGCCTGGTGACCCTGGTGGTGAGGGCCTTGGTCACGCCCGCCTTGTCACTGAGCTCCCTGTTGGACAGCCCCTCCCCGGGCTCCATCACCGCCAGGAACATGCCTGTGGATGCGGTGATGCCGGTCCCGGCCAGCTTCTCATTGAGCATGGAGTCCAGGACCCTCTTGACTTCCCTGGGTTTCTTGAAGCGACTTAGATCGACGGCTCCCATAAAGATCGACCCCCGTTCTGTCTTCTGATGGATAAAGCTTTGCCCCCCGTCCAGTGCGCGGAGGGACGATGTGGGAGATTCTGTCCGCCATGT
>CAYZSQ010000234.1:0-1565 GCA_964479785.1 uncultured Methanomassiliicoccales archaeon | reverse complement strand
ATTATGAATTTAGAAATCAAAATTCAAGAATCTGAATTTTCAAAACGATTATGAACCCCGATGCCGATGACCCGTCATGCACGGATTCATCGGCAGGGAGACGGAGATCTCCGTCCTGGAGGGGTTCATGGAGAACCCAGCCGTCCACGGATGCGCGGTGTACGGGATACGCTCCGTCGGGAAGACCAGCCTTCTGAGGAGGTTCACCGAGGACAGGAGATCGGTCTACATCCAGCTTATCGGGGGCTCCGAGGCGTCGATCGTCCAGGCCGCGGTCCCCCAGATCCCTCCGGGGCTGATCGCCGGGGACCCCCCGACCACCCTCGTAGGACTGCTGGACATCCTCGGGTCGATCTGCCTCCGGGAGCCGACGCTGATCGTCCTGGACGAGTATCCGTACCTGTCCTCCTCCGTCCCCCATGCCGACTCCGCGCTCCAGGCCTTCATGGACGGGCCGGTGGGGGACTCCGGGTCCAAGGTCATCATCTGCGGGTCCAGGCTGTCCTCGATGCTGGAGATCGTCCGGGACTCCTCGAACCCCCTGTACAACAGGTTCCGGATGACCCTGGAGGTCCGGCCGCTGTCCTTCGAGGACACCTGCAGGTTCCATCCGGCCATGGGGGACGCCGACCTTGTCCGCATGCACATGACCTTCGGGGGCATGCCCGCGGAGCACCGCATCTTCGACGGCGACAGCTACCGCCAGGCCGTCATCGGTCGCCTGCTCGCCCGCGGACTCCCCTATGGGGAGATGGCGAGGGCCCGCATCGGCTCGGAGCTGGGCAACGCCGACGCCCACGAATCCATCGTCAGGTCCGTGGCCAGGGGGAGGACCCGCCTGAAGGACATATCCGAATCCACCGGCATCAGCATGAGCTCCTGCTCCTCGCGCATATCCGACCTGGAGTCCATCGGGATACTGGAGAGGGTGCATCCCATGGCCGGGGCGCCCACCCGTCCGTCCTACCGGATATCCGACGGGCTCGTGGGCCTCTGGTACACGGTCTTCGACGGGGTGGACGACCTGCTCCTCCCCCAGGACGTGGAATCGAGATGCGACATGTACTCCGGCAGGGTGGACACCTTCATGGGACACAGGTTCGAGAGGTTCTGCGCATCGTTCCTGGCCAGCCACTACTCCTGCCTGGAGATCGGCACCTGGTGGGGGATGGAGGCCGACGGATCCGGCGACAGGGAGTGGGTGGACATCGACATCGTGGCCAAGGTGGAGGAGCGGGGCCGGAGGGGCACGGTGTACTGCGAATGCAAATTCAGGAACAGGATGACCAAGATGTCCGACCTGGAGACCCTGGAGAGGAGGGCCAGAAGGCTCGACGATACGGCGAACCTGGTCCTGTTCTCCATGGGCGGCTTCGAGAGGGAGCTCGTGGCCCTGGCGAGGGAGCACGGGGCGGTGCTGATCGGTCCGGACGAGATCATGGGCAGGAGGCCGGCGCCGAATCTGCTGTCCCTATGATCCGCGTCGGGATGCCGACATCCGGTTCTGTGCCGGGTCCCGGTCGTCGCATCCGTGTTGAATTGCGCGGTTTCGCGCGCGAGAAGCT
>CAYZSQ010000233.1:0-1566 GCA_964479785.1 uncultured Methanomassiliicoccales archaeon | reverse complement strand
GGGGCGTCGACCTTCCTCCAGACCTCGGACAGGTCCTCCATGGCGTCCCCGTAGGTCATGCCGTCCAGGACCCCCGTGTCTGCGAACAGGTTCATGATCCTCCTGGAGACCATGGCCGCGATGGCGTTGACGAACTCGCTCCCGATCACGCTGAAGTCCCCCTGGACCCTGGTGTCGTCCAGCTCCAGGCCGTTGTCGAACTGGTCGAAGACCATCTCGATCTCCCAGCGGTCCTCGTAGGCGCGGTAGACCGCCTCCGGCTCCAGGTCCAGGTCGGATTCGAAGACCAGCACCCCCGCCTTGGCGAACCTCCTCTCGAAGGACTCCGGGTCGAAGCCCTTGCCGCGCTCCATCCTGGCCACGATGTCCTCCGCCTGCCCGGAGACCAGGGACAGGTCCTTGAAGGCGTACAGGTAGCGGCCTCCGGCCGCCGCCTTCCTGTACAGGATCCTGCGGTCGAAGCCCCTGAGGGAGCCCTCGAAGTCCAGCAGGCCGTGCTTCCTGATGACCTCGCTGTTGTCCCTGAGCGGAGTGATGTGGTGGAGCTCCGGGCGGTCCTTCAGGACCGCCCTGATCTTCGACGGGGGGAACCCCTTGTCGGTGACGATGACCCCCTGCTCGATCCCGCTGTCCTCCAGGAACTTCTTGTAGCCCGCCGAATCCGGGCTGTTCCCCTGGAACACCTGGGACGCGACTATCTCCCTCGCCTCCAGGTCGTAGGCGTAGATGATGGAGATGTCCCTGCGCCTCCTGACCGAGGCCTTGTGGGAGTAGTGCGCCAGGTCGTTGACCTTGGAGCCGTCTGTTTTGAGATGTCCGTCGATCAGCAGATGGTGGCCCTCCTCCATCCTCCGGACACGGAGGGCGAAGAACATCCGCCTCTTGGCCCCGTCCATGCCGATCCTCTCCAGGAGGTCGGAGATGCGGTTCCTGCTAACCTGGGCCGGGAAGTAGCGGCTCAGGAAGCAGCGGCGGTGGTGCTGGGACACCCGGTTGTACGAGGCGCCGGGCTTGATCACCCTCACCGCCGCCGCGGAGATGATCGTGTACGCGTCCTCCGCGGGGAAGACGCGGAGGAGGTCCTCCAGGATGTCAGTGGACATGTTCCTGAACAGGACGGAGCTGCCGTAGGACAGCTCCTCCGGGCCGCTGCAGGCGGTCTCCTCCTGCAGCGGCACGAACCTGTTTCCGACGATGTACCCGACGACGGCCCCGTTGATCGGCTGCGGATTGGAGCCGCTGACGTATTTCACGCCCTTCCTCTCGCGGACCGCGTACTTCCTCGGTCCGTCCGTCTTGTTCTCCACGACCACCGTGTTCCTCGGTCTCTCGACCCTTCTGATCTCCTCCGGCACCCCCATGGCGTTCCCTCCGAAATATAGTACTTTAGGTATCGTTAACGTACTATATAAACCCTCCCTTCCCACTGGCCGGAATGGCGGAGAACATGAGCCCACGACCCTCGGAAGAGGGTCGCAGGGCAGGAATCTGATCCGGAAAACGGTCGGATCGGTCGGGACCCGTCGGAAACGGGCGTCCATCGCATCGATTTGCTCGGCGTCTTAG
>CAYZSQ010000232.1:0-1589 GCA_964479785.1 uncultured Methanomassiliicoccales archaeon | reverse complement strand
TCGACATTGATGTACATCATAATGCATCGAAATCATAGCCAGAGGAGGGGCCAGGCAGGGGGCTGCCGGGACACTTATCAGCTGGAACACGGTCGGGCACCGGCCTCAGAGCGACGCCCCGCACAGGAAATCCCTCAGACCGATCTCCTCGATGCCGTCGCGGTCCTTGTTGACCGATTCCTCCATGACGATGACGACCTTGCGGTGGTGGTCCCTGATCATCCTGAGGGGACGGACCTCCCTCTCCTCGGTGGATGGGTCCCTGAGCGACAGGCACACCTGCACGTACACCACCTTCATGCTGTCCGTGGCGACGAAATCGACCTCGGCGTCGCCGATCTTCCCGACGTTGACCCTGTAGCCCCTGCGCCTGAGCTCCAGATACACGAGGTTCTCCATCAGATGCCCCGTGTCGGCCTCCCTCCTGCCGAGGGCGGCGGTCCTCAGCCCGAGGTCGCTCAGATAGAACTTGTCGTTCTGCACGAGCTCCTCCTTCGCCTTGATGTTGAATCTCTTCGCCCTGAGGAAGACCAGCGACTCCTCCAGATGGCCGAGGTAGGCGTCCACGGTCTCGAAGTTGACCCTCTGCCCGGCGCTGGACATGCGGTCCCTGACGGACTTCACGGAGACCGGGCTGCCCACGCTGCGCATCAGGAACCTGGCGATCCTGTCGAGCATCTGCTGGTTGCGGACGCTGTATCTCTGCACTATGTCCTTCAGGACGATGGTGCCGTAGATGTCCTCCAGGACGGCGACCTCCGCGGTGCGCGATTCCCGGACCGTCAGTGCCAGCGGGAAGCCCCCGTACGTCATGTACTCGGTGAGCGCCTCGTCGGAGTCCTCTGTCCCGGTGAACCTCAGGAACTCCGGGTACGAGAACGGGAACATCTCCACCGTCACCGCCCGTCCCGACAGCAGGGTCGAGAGGCCGGATGCGAACATGACGGAGTTGGACCCGGTCAGGCAGATGTCGCAGTCGACCGTCTCGAACATGCTCACCACCATGCGGTCCCATCCCTCCACCATCTGCACCTCGTCGAGCAGCACGTACACCCTCCCCGGTCTGCCGGAGACCTCCGAGAGGACGTCGGCCGCCGTCATGTCGGAGAACGGGATGTGGGAGAAGTTCATCGATACGATGCATCCCTCGTCGATGCCCATGGACAGGAGGCGGTCCCGGTACATCCCCAGCAGCGTGGATTTCCCGCAGCGTCTGACGCCCACTATCGCCTTGATCACCGGCTTGTCCTTCAGGGACAGGAGCGCATCCATGTACCTGTCCCTGGGCATCGGGTCGATTTTCATGTTGTAACGTAAATATTCCAGATTATTAATGTATTTTTACGTTATAGAATGAATTATGTTCACAATCGAGAGTTCCCCATCGACACGTTCCGGATGCCGGGACACGAGTCCGCGGATCAGACGCCGAGGTGCACCGGCGCGGACATGAACGACAAGGCCGCCTTCGCGCTCTGACAGCCGGCAGTGGCATACGAAGAGTGGGAGGAAGGTCGAGATGGGTGTACAAAAGTGTGAATTGAGGGGTGCGGACGGGAGGTCTGGCTATGAATCAGTGGGCCCGCCCG
>CAYZSQ010000231.1:0-1593 GCA_964479785.1 uncultured Methanomassiliicoccales archaeon | reverse complement strand
CCGCCGACAGGTACCTGGGGCTGATGACCGACGGCAGGTACAGGCTGGACGTGAACCCGAGGTCGGACAGGCTCACGGTCAGGTCCGAGGAGGGCTCCAAGGACATCGCCAGGTGGAGCTCCGGCCTCAGGGCCCAGGTGCTGCTGTCCGTGAAGCTGGCCATCGCCAGGGAGATGGGCGAGGGCAGGGTCCCGGTGATCCTGGACGACGTGCTCCTGCCCTTCGACTCCGAGAGGAAGGCGGGCGCCTGCAGGGCGCTGGCGGAACTGTCCTCGGAGATGCAGGTGCTGCTGTTCACCTGCGACTCGGAGACGGCATCCATATGCAGGTCCCTGGAGGGCGTCACGGTCACCGAGATGTGAACGGACCAGGGGTGACGGCGCCCCCTCGCCGTCATCCCGATTTCCCTGCCCTTCTTTAACTAAGTTTATAAAGGACATGCTTATACAGAGGGACCAAGGGAAGCACTATCACATTCCTGTCACATCATCACAATCATCATTCGCCTTGAATGCGGCGAACACCCGGAGGCGCGCGGGCAACGGAGCTCCGACCCGTCATATGGCGCGCGGAAGGGTTTGGTTAACGTAAGACGTATCCGGACAGCCAGGTCCGGGAAGGTACGCGGTAGGATCCAGCAGGAGCGAAAGGTGTTCTCCCCTCCAACACCCCGGGAGGGTGCTCATGAATATAGATCCCAACACAACGAAGTACATGGTGAAGGCGAAGATCAACGCGGACGGCATCGTGGAGAAACCCGATGTGGTCGGCGCCATCTTCGGACAGACCGAGGGACTCCTCGGCGACGAACTGGACCTGAGGGACCTGCAGAAGTCCGGCAGGATCGGCAGGATAGAGGTGGAGGTCACCTCCAAGGGCGGCAAGTCCGAGGGGATCATCTACATGTCCTCCAGCCTGGACCAGGTGGAGACCGTCATCCTGGCCTCCGCCCTGGAGACCGTGGACAGGGTGGGCCCCTGCAGGGCCAGCATCCACGTCCTCGGCATCGAGGACGTCCGCGTGACCAAGAGGGAGAAGGTCGTGGAGAGGGCCAAGGAGCTGCTCAACGAGCTCATCAGGCAGTCCAAGGGCTCCAGCTTCGACCTCACCGACAGCGTCAGGCAGAGCGTGCAGGTGGAGGAGATCACCACCTACGGCAAGGACAGGTGCCCCGCCGGGCCCAACGTGAAGGACGCCGAGGCGATCATCATCGTGGAGGGCAGGTCCGACGTGCTCAACCTGCTCAAGGCCGGCATCAAGAACGCCATCGCGGTGGAGGGGACCAACATCCCCAAGACCGTCCAGGAGCTGTCCCGCGAGAGGGTGGCCACCGCCTTCGTCGACGGCGACAGGGGCGGCGAGCTGATCCTCAGGGAGCTGTTCCAGGTGGCCGAGGTGGACTTCGTCGCCCGCGCCCCCCGCGCCCACGAGGTGGAGGAGCTCACGGCCAAGCAGATCATAAAGTGCCTCAGGAACAAGGTCCCCGGGGACCAGTACATGGAGATGAACGGCCTGGTCACCGAGCAGAGGTCCCTGGACGAGATCGAGCAGGAGGAGGACCGCGAGGAGAGGCACGACCGCAGGAGGGACCGC
>CAYZSQ010000230.1:0-1618 GCA_964479785.1 uncultured Methanomassiliicoccales archaeon | reverse complement strand
GGGCGCTGGAGGGGGTGGGCACCGTGATCGAGACGCCGGAGTTCTACGGGTACCTCACCCCGAGGCAGACCCTCGCCTACGTCGGGGGGATAATCGGCATGAGCCGCGAATCGATCTCCAGCCAGACGGACGAGATCCTGGAGAAGGTCAGGATGACGCAGTGGGCGGACAGCAGGCTGTCCACGTTCTCCAAGGGCATGAGGCAGAGGATAGCCATCGGCCAGGCCCTGCTGGGCGACCCGTCGGTGATCATCCTGGACGAGCCCACCTCCGGCCTGGACCCCAGGGGGATGGCCGAGATGAGGGAGGTGCTGAGGGACATCCGGGACGACACCCACGACCTCACCATAGTGATGTCGTCCCACATGCTCCACGAGGTGGAGGACCTGTGCGACAGGGTCGCCATGGTCGACCACGGGAAGCTCGTCATGGACGGGGACATCTCCGCCGTGGCGTCCGTGGCCGGCGCGGTGCCCATGATCGTGAGGACGGAGGGCCGTCCCACGGACGAGGCCGTGGAGAGGGTCGGGGCCATAGACCACGTCATCTCGGCGGAGCGCAGCGGCAACGAGATCCACATCATGTACGACATCCGCTCCGGCGGGCGCTCGGAGCTGTTCGAGAGCATAGCCTCCCTGGGCATCGGGGCCTGGAGCCTCACCGAGGGGGACACCCTGGAGTCCAGGTACCTGGACCTGATCAAGGAGTCGAGGTGATCCGATGGCGAGCGTCAATGCGTCCAAGGACGACCTCAGACAGGCCGCGGTCATCGCCGTGAACGAGATCAGGAAGTTCGTCAGCGCCAAGAGGTTCAGGGTGTACATCCTCCTGGTGGTCGCCGTGGTGGCGCTGATGACCCTGCTGCCCTACATCCTGGGGGACGGCCTCTCGGGAAGCTCCGGGTCGGTGTTCTCCAACTACATCTCCTACGCCTCGTTCATAGTGATGCTGGGCGCGACCCTGTTCGCATCCTCCACCCTGGTATCCGAGTTCGAGGAGAGGACGGCGCTGATCCTGTTCACCCGCCCCATCAGGAGGCGCTCCATATTCCTCGGCAAGCTGGCGGCGTGCTTCGCACTGGTGGCCGTGGTCATGGCGGCCTACTACCTCGTGGCCGTGGCGATAGCCTACTGCGTGGGCGGCGAGCTGGTGACGTCGTTCCTGCCCTCGCTGGCGATGTGCCTGCTGTTCGCCTTCGCGGCCTCCGGCCTCGGCATGCTGATCAGCTCGGTGTCCAAGAAGGCCGGCACCGCGGCCATCGTCACGTTCATCGCCGTCCTGCTGATCCTGCCGGTGGTGAGCACGGCGGTCTCCGCCTCCGGGACCGACACGTGGTTCATGCTGGACACCGCGATGGAGTCCATCGTCACGTCGATCCCCGAGTACGTGGCCGAGCACAACCAGTCGATCGAGGGGATGATGGAGTTCCTCGGGATGCCGTTCCTGGAGGGCATGATGGTCGAGGCGGCCGACTGCCTGAGGTCCGGCGCGGTCATGCTGGCATGGGGCGTCGCCACCACGGTGCTGGCCTTCCTGGCGTTCTCCAGGAGGGAGTTCTGAAACGCCTTCCCGAAACACGGCCCGCCCGGCATCTCTCACCGCCGGGCGGCCACCCCGG
>CAYZSQ010000229.1:0-1623 GCA_964479785.1 uncultured Methanomassiliicoccales archaeon | reverse complement strand
GTACTGCCCGTACTGCTCCGAGCAGCTGTACTGAACCCACTTACCCGGCCTCCGGGCCGGGGGACCCCTTCTCATCGCCTGTCACCACGCCCTGGACGTTGCTCATCCGTTTTCGATGACATCGTTTTTGGAAAAATCTGAGATTCACATATGAAAATAATCTGTATGTGATTCACAGATAATTCCAATCTATAAATAATCGAATGCGTATCTGTAACATATGTTCGTTGGGAGGGACGCCGAGCTCGACATGCTGAGGACGCTCGAATCCGAGGACGGCGTGAAGACCTGCATGATCATCGGCAGGAGACGCATCGGGAAGTCGGAGCTGATCAGGCAGTTCTGCTCCGACAGGAGGTGCATCAGGTTCGATCTCGCCATCGGCGCCCTGAGCAGCCAGCTCAGGTACATGGCCGACGTGATGACCGAATTCGCCGGGGCACCGAGGGGGCCGTACCCGGACATGTACTCCTGCCTCCATGACATCGCCGTCGCCTGCAGGGGATCCAGGACGGTGGTCGTCTTCGACGAGTTCCAGTACCTGGTCGCCGACGACAGGGACAACGCCGTCTCGTCCGAGCTGCAGAGGTTCGTGGACGCCCTCCTCGACGGCACCGACACGATGGTGATCATATGCGGGTCGCATACGTCGATGATGCGGGAGCTGACCTCCGACCCCGGACGTCCGCTGTTCGGAAGGTTCCTGAACACCATCGAGCTGATGCCCCTCAGCCTCCGGGAGTGCGCCATGCTACATCCGACGATGACGGACCTGGACCAGCTCAGACTGTATCTCACCCTCGGGGGCATACCCGCCTTCCATAACGTGAATGGGGGCCCGACCTACGAGGACTTCGTCTGGGAATCGTTCATGTGCGACCGGGCCCCGCTCCGGGAGGAGGCGCTCCTCCTGATCGGCTCCGGCTCCCCGGTGAACGAGAGGGACCGCAGGATCATCAGGGTCATAGCGGAGGGGGCCGTGACCAACAAGACCATCTGCGAGAAGGCCGGGATCGACAAGGACACGTGCCGCACCCGGCTGAAGGCGATGGCCGGGTCGGGCATCCTGGGAATCCACAATCCCATGTACGGGGCGCCCAAGCAGCCCAGGTACTACATCAGGGAGGATGCCGTGGCGTTCTACTACGGGGTCTGCGACTCGAACAGGGCCAGGATAGACCCCGGAAGGAAGGAGGAGACCCTGGGGAAGCTCCGCGAGAGCATCGCGTCCTTCCTCGGCGGAAGGTTCGAGCACCTGTGCGGGACGTACCTCCTCAGGCACCACTACTGCCTGGAGATCGGCCGGTGGTGGGGCCCGTCGGACGACATCGGGGAGGACGGCAGGCCGGTGATCGTGGACATAGACGTCACGGCCCGCATAAGCCGGGGGGACTCCGAGTTCGACGTGTTCGGCGAGTGCAAGATGCGTCGGAGGCCCGTGGGATTCGCGGATCTCGACACCCTCGTGGAGAGGGTTGGGTTCACGGGACAGAACGTGAACGCCAGGTACGTGCTGTTCTCCACCGGCGGGTTCACGGACGACCTGGTCGAATATGCGGAGGCCCGGGGCGACATCGAGCTGGTCGGCCTGGAGGAGATCGTCCATGACAGACCTCCGCGCAC
>CAYZSQ010000228.1:0-1624 GCA_964479785.1 uncultured Methanomassiliicoccales archaeon | reverse complement strand
CAAATATCAAGAAATCAAAGGCGACTTTTTGTTAGATTTAAATATCGGGGACGGCACTCCATACTCGATGAGGCGCAAGGTCACGGAGGAGCTGCTGAGATGGAAGGAGTCCGGCAGGCGCACATGCCCGGTGGTCAAGGGTCCCAGGCAGGTCGGCAAGACATATGCCGTAAGCGAGTTCGGACGTAAGCATTTCCCCAACTTCGTTTACTTCGACCTATCCACGGACGAACTGGCCAGGGCCGCCTTCAGCGGGAGCCTGACCGTGGACAGCATCATCGTGGCGCTCAGTGCCATCAGTGACAAGGACAGGTTCGTTCCGTACGAGACCCTGATCTTCCTGGACGAGATCCAGGACTGTCCCCGCGCCCGCACAGCCTTGAAGCCGTTCGCCGTGGACGGGCGCTACAAGGTGATAGCATCAGGCTCCCTGCTGGGACTCCGGAGGAGCGAGGTTCCGAGCTATCCCGTGGGCTACGAGGAGGTCATCGAGATGCATCCGATGGACTTCGAGGAGTTCGTGTGGGCCCTCGGGACCGGCACGGAGGCCGTGGGGTACGTCCGCGACAGGATATCGGCGAGGGAACCCATAGGCGCGCCCATCATGGACATCATGATGCAGTATCTCAGATGGTACATGGTGGTGGGAGGGATGCCGGAGGCGGTCTCCGAGTTCTCGTCCCAGAAGAAGCTGGACGGGGTCCGCCTGGTACACAGGAAGATAATGGAGTCCTATGTCGACGACATAGCCAAGCACGCCAAGCCCTCCCAGAGGACCAACGTGTACGCCTGCCTCCGCTCCATCGGGATGCATCTGGCCAGGGAGAACAAGAGGTTCGTCTACTCCGATGTCGGGGACATCTCGCGGCATATGGACAGGGGGGACCCCCTGGATCGGGGAGGATCCGAACCCGGGAGGACCGGGGGATCCCGTCCATCCGCAACGGTCGGGAACCGCGATTACGTGTACGCCCTGAACTGGTTGCAGGAGGCCGGGATAAGCACGCCCTGCTTCAACCTGACTCAGCCGACCCCTCCGCTGACGGAGAACGAGAGGGGGAACATCTTCAAACTGTACATGATGGACACGGGGCTGCTCCTGTCCACGTACGACCCCGGCCTCCGCGCGTCAGTGATCAGCGGCGACCTGGGCGTCAACCTGGGGGCGGTCGCCGAGAACATGGTGGCCCAGATGCTGACGGCGCAGGGTCACGGAATCAGATACTACCGCAGGGATCGCGACGAGGATGGGGGATCCGACCGCATCGAGGTCGATTTCATCCTCCCCTCGGCGGGGCCCGTGTTGGCAGTGGAGGTGAAGTCGGGCGGCAACAGGAGCTGCCGCTCCCTGAACAAGCTCATATCGAGATATGATGCCAGGGGGATCATGTTCGAGACCCGCGACATCTTCACCGACGACAAGGGCGTTGTCCACTACCCGCTGTTCGCCGCCGCCTTCATGGACTGCATCGACCCGGAGCCGGAGATTACCGTGGACTTCGGGATCGTTGACCGGCTGAACTCCATGTTCGAGGGGGACGGCGGGCATCGGGACAAGGGCTGTCGACGGTCTCTCCTGAGAGAAGTCCCTCCGCACGGGCCGAATGCGCGTGACATGGTCCCT
>CAYZSQ010000227.1:0-1628 GCA_964479785.1 uncultured Methanomassiliicoccales archaeon | reverse complement strand
CCGATGTTTCCATTCCATCATTTACCGACAGACCACTTCGAGATCGGATTGCGTGTCCACATGCCGCCGGATGTCCAGGAGGCTGGAGCCGCTGATGTCGGAGGGATACTTCACGGTGACCGAGGAAGGCACCCCGGCCGCATGAGGAGCATGGTGGAGCTCACCCCCAAAGGCGTGGCGCTGGCGGAGGGGCTCTGCCAACTGGAGTGCATGCTGGGCGGGAGCATGGAGGCGTACCGCGGCCTCTACGGCACGTCCACCCGCAGGGGAGAGCTCTCCTGGCGACCTCACTCGTAGGACCTGTTGTCGGTGACGTGCTGGGCCTTGCCCTCGAACCTCGGGAGGGTGCCGGGGAGGGCCAGCCTGACGTCGGACTTGATGTTCAGGACCTCCTTCATCCTGGTGGCCAGGGCGCGGGTCATCCTCTCGATCTGGACCATGTCCTCCGTGAGGGAGTCCTCGTTCAGCTCCACCTCCACCACCATGTTGTCCATGTAGTTCTCGTTGGTCAGGGTGATGTGGTAGAACGGAGACAGGAACGGCATCTCGCCGATGACGCTCTCGATCTGGGACGGGAACACGTTGACGCCGCGGACCACCAGCATGTCGTCGGTCCTCCCGGTGATCCTCATGAGCCTGGGGTGGGTCCTGCCGCACTCGCACCTCTCCCATGTGATGGAGGAGACGTCCCCGATCCTGTAGCGGATCAGCGGGAAGGCCTCCTTCCTCAGCATGGTGACCACCACCTCGCCCCTCTCGCCCTCGGCGCAGGGGTCGCCGTTCTCGTCCAGGATCTCCATGTAGCACATGTCGGCCCAGACGTGGAGGCCCTGCTGCCTGTCGCATTCGAGGAACATGGGGCCGTAGAACTCGCTGGCCCCGTAGCAGTTGTGGACCCGCACGCCGGTCCTGTCCTGGAGCTTGGTCCTCATGCTCTCCGACCAGGGCTCCCCGCCGGCGATGGCCAGCCTGACCTTGGTGTCCCTGCGGACGTCGATGCCCATCTGGTCGCAGACGTCGGCGATGTGGAACATGTAGGACGGGGTGCCGGCCCAGGCGGTCACCGGCAGGTCCCGCATCAGCTGGATCTGCCTGTTGGTGTTCCCGGTCCCGATGGGGAGGACGGTGGCTCCGATCCTCTCCGCCCCGTAGTGGACGCCCAGGCCGCCGGTGAACAGGCCGTAGCCGTGGAAGTTCTGGAGCATGTCCCTGCTGGTCATGCCGAAGGAGGTCATCCCGCGGGCGAGGGACTCCGTCCAGCAGTCCAGGTCGTTCTGGGTGTACCCCACCACCGTGGGCTTGCCGGTGGTCCCGGAGGAGACGTGGACCCTGACCAGCTCGTCGTAGGGCCTGACGAACAGCCTGTCGGGGTAGTTGTCGCGGAGGTCCGTCTTCTTCATGAAGGGGACCCTCCTGAAGCTCTCGAAGCTGTCGATGTCCTCCGGGAGGAGGTTCGCTGCCCTCATCCTGTCGTGGAAGAACGGCGACGAGTCGTACATCTCCCGCACCTTGTTCCTGAGGAGGGAGAGCTGCATCCTCTCCAGCTCCTCCCTGGGCATGGTCTCGATCTCCTTGTTCCAGAAAGCCATCGTCAACACCTTGTCTAGTGCTATCAAGTAGCACGGATA
>CAYZSQ010000226.1:0-1635 GCA_964479785.1 uncultured Methanomassiliicoccales archaeon | reverse complement strand
TACTACATCGACAAGACCGACCTGATAGCCAAGATCCTGGAGAGCGGGGCGGAGGTACAGCTCTTCACAAGACCCAGAAGGTTCGGGAAGTCGATGAACATCTCCATGTTGGATGCGTTCTTCAATCTGGAGTACAGCGGGAACCGCTGGTTCGACGGCCTCAGCATATCGGAGAGGCCCGAGTTCGACGATATGAAGAACAGGTATCCCGTGATCCATTTCGATTTCAAGGACCTGTCCGTCACCACCTACGAGGAGTTCCTGGCGGGGATGAGGAACAAGGTCGCGGAGCTGTATCGCGATCATTCCGAAGCATTGGATGCCATGACGGACCCGAAGCTTCTGAAGGACTCCGACGATCTCAGGATGGGGGTGTCCGACGAGGACGTCCTGAGGAGGTCCCTCAAGACGTTGTCCGAGATATTGGCGACGCGTCACGGGAGGGAGGTCATCCTCCTCCTCGACGAGTACGACAACCCAATGCACAACTCCTATGGAAACGCGAGTTCCGAAAGGGTGCTGGATTTCATGAGGATCATGCTCGGCTCCGCCCTGAAAGGCAACAGGTTCCTCGAATTCGCCGTGATCTCGGGTGTGACCCAGATATCCAAGGAGAGCATCTTCTCCGGTCTCAACAACCTCCGTGTGAACAACATATTCGAGAAGAGGTTCGATGAGATGTTCGGATTCACGCAGGAGGAGGTCAGGAGGCTCTGCGAGGACTTCGGACATCCGGAGAAGTACGCCGAGGCCAAGGAGTGGTACGACGGGTATCTGTTCGGGGACGCCGAGGTGTACAATCCCTGGAGCCTGCTGAGCTATGTGGACTCCGACTTCACCCCCGCGCCGTATTGGTCGGGGACCAGCGGGAACACGATAATCGACGATCTCATGGCCAGGGCGGATGAGGGGATCTACGGCGACCTCATGGTCCTGGGTTCGGGGGGATCCGTCATCCGTCACATCGACACCACCATCACATACGGTGACCTGTACCGTGATGCGGACACCGTCTATTCGATGATGGTCACCTCCGGATACCTGACCGCCAGGCTCGGAGACCGCGGCTATGAGATCTCCATCCCGAACAAGGAGATGTATGTGGTCTTCGCGACGAAGGTGTCGGAGGCCATCGGTCCGAGGAACGGGATGAACCTGAACGTGTTCACGAAGGCGTTGCTCAGAGGAGACACGGACGCCATGGAGAGGTCGCTGTACGACCTCATGGCCGACACGCTGAGCTCCAGGGTGCTGGACAACGAGCACTCGTACCAGGCGTTCATGGCCGGGATGCTACTTCACCTCGACGGGATGTATGCCGTGAGGGCGGACTTCGAAAAGGGGAGGGGGTACTTCGACATCCGGATGGAGTGCAGGTCCGGGGGCTCCCCGAACGTGGTCATCGAGGTCAAGAGGGCCGGGCCCGGGACATCACCGGAGAGGCTGGCCGAGGAGGCCCTGGAGCAGATCGTCGAGAAGGACTACTGCCACGGGCTGAAGGGCAGGACGCTGCTGTTCGGCGTGGCCTTCGACGGGAAGGTGCCGTCGGTCAGATCCCGCATCGCCGACCTCTGAGCGCAGGGCGGAGGGCCGCGCCCTTCCCGAGGGGGTCCCTGCGGGCGGTGCTTCACCTCT
>CAYZSQ010000225.1:0-1642 GCA_964479785.1 uncultured Methanomassiliicoccales archaeon | reverse complement strand
GAGATGATCAAATCGGCCTCGGTGGACATCTCCAGCGCGGAGAGCCTCCCGTGGAGGCCCAGCGGACCGAGGTAGAGCTCGTAGGAAGGCGGGACTATGCCCATGCCCATCAGGGTGTTGACCACCGGGGCCCTCATGATCCTGGCCAGCTCCATGACCTCCCGGGACGCGTCGATCGCGCCGCCGCCCACCAGGATCAGCGGGCGCTTGGACTCCTTGATCCACTCCACGGCCTCGTGGAGCCCCGAGAGGTCCTCGGTGAGCGGCTTGACGCCGAAGGTCTCGTCCAGCAGGGACGGGTCTATGTCGGCGTTCATCTGGTCGATGGGGAGGTCGATGTGGACCGGCCCCTTCCTGCCCATCTGGCATATCTCCCAGGCCTCGCTCACGGCGTGGGGGAGCCTGTTGACGTCCAGGACCCTGTAGCTGTGCTTGGTGATCGGCATGAGCAGGCTGTAGGCGTCCACCTCCTGGAACGCGCCCTGGCCCAGGGAGCCCGCGGCGACCTGTCCGGTCAGGGCGATGATCGGCGACGAGTCGGCGTAGGCGGTGGCTATGCCGGTGACCAGGTTCGTGGTCCCGGGCCCGCTGGTGGCCATGCACACCCCCGGCTGGTTCTTCGCGCGGGCGTACCCGTCAGCCATGTGGGCGGCGCACTGCTCGTGCCTCACCAGGATATGCCTGATGGACGAATCCAGGAGCTCGTCGTAGACGGAGATGATGCTGCCTCCGGGATAGCCGAAGACGGTGTCCACGCCCTTGTTCTCGAGCATGCTCAGGAGCGCTTTGGTCCCTCTCATAGTCGATGCCTCGGTCCAGCATCGCATGAGCCAGTTAAAAGATTGGCGGGGTCCCGGCGCCCCGTTCGGGACATCCGTATGATCAGCTCTGGTCCTCGGGAGGGGCCCTGTGGTCCACCACGGTGCACTCCCCGGCGCGGCGGCCGTCCACGGACACCACCCTGATGGAGACCCCGTCGGTGTCGACCTCGTCGCCCACCATCGGCGAGCGCCCCAGCCTGTACATGACGTACCCGGAGACGGAGTGCTCGGTGTAGCCCTCCAGGTCCAGGTCCCTGCCCAGGGCCCCCATGACGTCGTGGATGCTGGCGGAGCCCTGGACGGTGAGGGAGCCGTCCACGTTGGACACGATGTCCTCGCGGACCTCGTCGCTCTCGTCCCAGATCTCCCCCACCAGGGCCTCCAGCACGTCCTCCAGGGTGACGATCCCCACGGTGCCCCCGTAGGAGTCCAGGACCACGGCCATGTGGACCTTGGTCCTCTGGAAGTCGCTGAGCAGGTCCGAGGCCTTCATGGACTCGGGCACGTACTTCACCGGCCTCAGGATGTCCCTGATGGAGCAGGGCTCCCCCCTGCGGGCCCGGATGAAGTACTCCTTGGAGTACACCACGCCCACGATGTCGTCGATGGTCCCGTTGTACACGGGGATCCTGGAGAACTCCGTCTCGGAGATGACGTCCGCCAGCTCCCCGGGCGCGGCGTCCCTGGGGACCGCGGTCACGTCCATCCTGGGGACGCAGAGCTCGGACACCTGGATGTCGTCGAACCTTATGGCGGACTTGATGAGCTCGCTCTCGGAGTCCTTCAGCACGCCGTCGTCCTCGCACTCGTCGATGAGGTCC
>CAYZSQ010000224.1:0-1644 GCA_964479785.1 uncultured Methanomassiliicoccales archaeon | reverse complement strand
TGCTACAATCAGAAGGTCACGGGTCGGAGAATCAATACCATCACCCGCATAAACTGTTTTTCACCTCCGTCCCGGACCTCCTTGTAGCACCAAGGAGTGTGGGAACACGAAGATAGCATTGGGATTAGACCTGTCCGACAAGATGTGCGCCGCCCGTGCGGTGTTCGTCGGATCCAGGGCGAAGAAGTGGCAGCGCGAGTTCCTGGACGCGTTCAACGAGGAGTTCAGGAGGGTCGAGACGACGCGCGAGGGGCTCCACCGCATGGTGGAGTCCCTGCGCGGGGACGGCAACGAGATCCACGTGCTGATAGAGAACTCGACCATCACCCACAAGGTGTACTGGATCCTCGTCGACGAGGGCTGCGATGTCATCGTGGCGCAGTCCGCCGAACTGGAAAGGATCACGAAATCCGTCACCAAGAACGATGACAACGACGCCATGGAGCTGGCCGCCTACATGCGCAGGCGGCTGAACGGCGAGAGGGAGTTCAGGGTCGTCGTGATGACGCCCCCCGAGATCATGGCGAAGAAGATGTTCATCCGCGCCATATTCGTCGACAAGACGTACCTCGCGGAGTGCAAGAAGCGTGTCAGGGCCAGAGTCAAGATCATGGGTCTGGACCTCAGGCACGAATACAAGGACATATCATGCAATGGTTCCCTGAGGCAGCTCAGAGAGACCCGCGACCCGTACCTGTGCTACGAGGTCTGTGTCATGAGCCAAACCCTCGCCAGGATCAGAGACGGCGAGAGGTACATCTTCCCGATGTTCTGCGACGACCAGAACTACGGTCTGCTTCTGACCATCCCGGGGTTCGGGCAGCTGCTCGCGGCCTACGTCTCGACCATAGTGATGGACATCGACCGCTTCGATGACAGGAAGCAACTGGAGGCGTTCTTCGGGCTCGTGCCGAGGCAGCATGCCTCGGCCGACAGCGACCCGGACTGCAGGACGACTCACTTCGGGGATGATTGGGCCAGAGAGTTCCTGGGCTACGCCGTGAAGGCCCATGTCGTGTGCTGCCCGGAATCCGTCATCACGGCCATGTACAACAGGCTCAGGGCCCGCCACAAGCCGTACAAGAAGGTCATCACCGCCTGCTCTCGCAAGATGGTCTCGGTGATATGGTCGGTGCTCAGCAACAGGCGTCCGTTCACCACGGACCAGGCGGTCCTCCGCCTGGGCCGCGGTGCAGCGGCGGAGATCGAGGCGGAGGAGAGCTCGATGCAGCAGTCCGAGATCGAGGCGATCGCCCAGGAGGTGTGCTGAGACGGGTCTTAGAGCACCGGTCCCGGGTCGCATCGTGCATCTGTGGATTGCTGGACCCCTAGTATCCGACCTCGGTCTGGACGAATCGAAATTCGCATGCCGGATGCACGTCAACTGAAATGGAAGATTGCCCTTCGATGTGGCCGAGAATAAAGTCGTGAGCCTCTCGGGTATGCCAACGGTGCGCTGAACACATCGGAATAAGCGCGTGCTCCGCACGCGTTGACGACTTGGATAGTCACATGGTCAGCGGACGCTATGCACAGATTCATAAGTTCGGAGGGTTTTTGGACCCCGTGGTCACCGATTAATTGGGAATAAGATTGGAGTCGAGGGAGGGGATCGAACCCCCGTCTGCGGATCTGCAGTCCGCC
>CAYZSQ010000223.1:0-1651 GCA_964479785.1 uncultured Methanomassiliicoccales archaeon | reverse complement strand
GGCCACGATCATGTCCCCCACCCTGTCGAACCTGGTGCGCTCGATGGCCTTCATCGTCGCCACCCTCTCGGACATGCTGACCGGGGCGGCGGTGAGCTCCATGGCCTCGTCCATGTCGATGCCGCATCTCTCCATTATGTCCGCGAATGCCGCCAGCATGCCGGGCCTGGCGAACTGGAAGTGGCCGCTGTCGGTGAGCATCCCGCCCAGCAGCATCAGCCCCATGTCCCTGGTGATGGGGACGCCGGCGGCGTCCAGAAGATCCTTGACTATCTCGCAGCAGGAGGTCCTGGAGTCGTCGTGGTGGAAGATCGAGCACCTCCCGTCCCACTTGCCGGTGGGCCGGTGGTGGTCGATGACGATGACGTCCTCCGGGATCTCCATGTCGGTCTCCAGCTGGTCCGGGGACGACGTGTCCACCACGACCACCCTGTCGTAGGATCCCGGGTCGCAGCGCTCCAGGATCTCCGCGCCCATCTTGCCGACCACCATCCGGGACACCCTGTCCAACCCGTTGGGGGCCAGGATGTCCGTGTCGGGGAACGCCCTCGACAGCGCATAGGCGGATCCGACGGCGTCCATGTCGGCGTTGCCGTGGACGAGGACGACCTTCCTTCCGTGACCCAGTTCCTCCGCGATGCGGTTCAGCATGGGACCTCCAAGGAGGGCGATGTATAAAATGGAAGGTGGCGCCCGGAGGCGCCGTTTGGGCTCACTTCCTGCCGGTCAGGGTCTGCACGAGCCTGTTCTGTCCCAGTCCGGTGATGAGGATGTCGGAGTCGTAGAGCTTCACCGTGATCAGGATGGTGGCCACGGCGAAGATCAGCATGTACACGATCCCTCCCAGCACGAGGCTCAGGTCCCCGTACATCAGCGCCTGCATCACCATCATCGGGTGCGAGAACGGGATGGCGAAGGTGACCGCCTGCAGGGCGGCGCCGGCGCCGTACCATCCGGTGAACATGATGACGAACATCGGGATCATGGCCAGGATGCTGATGGGCATGGTCATGGTCTGTGCGGACTTGTAGTTCTTGGCGAACGCCCCGAGGATCATGCAGATGCCGAGGGCGCAGACGATGGCCAGGAACATGGACACCATCACCAGCGCCCAGTCCAGGGCGTCCAGGCCCATGCCCAGGGCCTCCAGGTCGACGCTGCCGGTGCTGAGGCTGCCGGTCATGGAGCCCATGTATATGCTCATGCCGACCATGTACGCCAGCCCGTAGACCAGGCCGACTATGGCCGCCGCCACGATCTTGCTGCTGACGATGGTGGTCCTCTTGATGGGCATGGTCAGCAGGGTCTCCAGGGTCTTGTTCTCCTTCTCGGACCCGATGGAGCTGATGACGATGCTCCCGACCATCATGATGATGATCATGATCACGATGGGGATCATCAGCGTCTGCGAGGTGATCTCGTTGGAGATGTCCGACGGGGTTATCCCGCTGTGGACCTGGCCGTCCACCACGGTGTTGACGCTGTCCCCGGAGGAGGCGATGGGCGACATCAGGAACCCGTAGTCCGTGCCGCCGGCCTCCTGGGCGAGCAGCCTCTGGGACAGGTCCGAGCTCAGGATGGAGACGATCTGCGACATCACCGACGACGACACGGTGCCGAACATGCCGGTGGGCTCGTAGAGGTAGTACTG
>CAYZSQ010000222.1:0-1660 GCA_964479785.1 uncultured Methanomassiliicoccales archaeon | reverse complement strand
GGTTCGAATCCGAGGAAGGGTACATGGTGAGGTCCCTGCCGGACCTGGACATGGAGCTGGACGCCGAAGGCTACGTGGAGTTCAGGCTCCGTCCCGACATGCTCGACGAGAACGGGGCGTACGCCATCACCGGACCCGCCGACGGGGAGCACGCCATCGTCATGGCCATCACCACCGGGTCCATCTACGTCTACGTGTACGGGACCGACGGCGACGAGCGGTTCGCCATCAGCGGCGCCACGGTCACCCTGGTCTCCGAGACCGAACAGATCACCTCTTACACTGAGAACGACGACGGCTACTTCACCATCAGCTGCCCCATCGGCACCTACATCATGACGGTCTCCTGCAACGGGTTCGTGACGTCCGATCAGATCGTGGTCACGACCGGGGAGGGCTACACGGTCACCCTGGAGCAGAGGACCTCGGAGCTGTTCCTGGGACTGGACAACGCCCACGCCATGATGATCATCGGCATCGTGATGGCGGCCCTGATGATCCTCGCCGCCATCCTGATAATCAGGAAGTCCAAGCGGCCGGATTCCGGGATCGTCATCGACAACGACCTGCCCGTCCCCGGGGACGAGGAGGAGGATCTCAGGCATCCCTGACCAGGGACTGCCGGACCCTCTCGTACAGGCTCCCTCCCTTCGAGTCGATCGCCACTATCAGGGGCCCGAGCTTCTGGGCCTCGAACCTCCACATGGCCTCGGCCATGCCCAGGTCCTCCCACTCCACGCCGACGCACCTGTCCAGACCCTCGGCCAGGGACACGGCGGCACCCCCGGTGGCCGCCAGATAGACGCACCCGTACTCCCGCATGGCCTCCACGGTCTCGGCGGACATCCCGCCCTTGCCGATGATGGCGCGGATCCCGTAGGTGGGGATCATCTCCGGCTCCAGCCTGTTCATCCTGGCGGAGGTGGTCGGTCCGGCCGCCACCACCGACCATGAGCCGTCGTCCCTCCGCCTCATGATGGGTCCGCAGTGGAACAGCGTGGCGCCCTGAAGGCAGTCCGGGGCGTCCTTCCCCTGCTCGGCGTACTCCAGGGCGCGGATGTGCACCTCGTCGCGACCCGTTATGACGGGACCGGATAGGAAAACGGTCTCTCCGAGCTCCAGGGACCTGACGTCCTCCTCGCTCAGAGGGGACCTGATGACCTTCAAAGCCTCGCCCCCTGGGAGTACTCTACGCCGCCGGAGGCGATCCTGGCGGAGGCCCTGCGGGTGGCCCAGCAGCCTATGTTCACCGCCACAGGCAGGCTGGCGGTGTGGCAGGCGCACTTCCTGACCCTCACACCGAGGGCGGTGGTCGCCCCGCCGAGCCCCATGGGGCCCAGGCCCGAGCCGTTCAGCGCGACGAACAGATCCTCCTCCAGTTTCCTCAACATGGGATCCTGGCCCTCATCGTCCAACGGGGCGAGCAGTGCCTCCTTGGCCATCTCCACGCACCTGTCGGACGTGCCGCCGATTCCGACCCCGACGATGGTGGGGGGACAGGGGCGCCCGCCGGCGTCCAGGACGGCGTCCACCACGAACCTCTTGACACCCTCGATCCCGTCAGCGGGGTCCAGCATGCCCAGGCGGGTCATGTTCTCGGATCCGGCGCCCTTGGGGAGCACGGTGATCTCCGTGAAGTCGTCGTCGGTGGGGATGTAGT
>CAYZSQ010000221.1:0-1667 GCA_964479785.1 uncultured Methanomassiliicoccales archaeon | reverse complement strand
TTGCATAATCGCAAGCGCAAACCGTGATAAAAAGAATTTCCAGACGATAGCGGTTATGCTACCGTCCAGCGGGCTCAGGCCCAATAGGGGATGTAGCCCTGGTTCCGTGGTCCGGTGCCTCCGTCGGAGGACTTGATCAACCCCCTGTCCCTGGTGGCCTTGATCAGGCGGGAGACGGACACCGTGGCGTTGCGGCCCTCCAGGTCGAACCTCTGCCTGAGGGAGCGGTTGGTCATCTCCCTTCCCTGGATGTGCATCCTGCAGGTGTGCATGTAGCACGCCCAGATCCTGTCCCCGGGCGGCATCTCGTCGTAGGGCACCCTCTCGAACATGCTGACCACAGTGGAGTGCTCGAACAGCTCCGCCCTGGGGGTGGGCAGGTTCCCGTCCTCGCACAGGCCCACTATCCTGTCCCATCCGGACCCCAGCTGCTCGCACAGGCCCATGCGGCGGAACATCTCGGGCAGCCTGGTGTTCCTGGAGCGGGGAGGGGAGTCCAGGACGCGGTCGGGATCGATGAGCATCCGGCCGGGGTTGGTCACGGTCATGTGCCCCTGCATGATCTCTATGATGACGTGCATCGGGTCGGTCAGGTCCTGATGGATCAGCGCGTTGGCCACCACCTCCCTGACGGCATCCATGGGGTAGGCGTAGGTCTGGACCATCCGGCCGTCGGGGACGATGGTCTGCTCCGCCGGTATGAGCATCGACACCGTGTCGATCATCCTGTCGAACTGGACGGCGTAGCCGCCGGTGCATTCGTGCTGGCGGACGATCCGCATCTTGTCCGGGCCCGCGTACTGCACGATCCTCACGGTCTTGGTCCTCAGAGGTGCGAAGTCCGTGATCCTCTTGGCGAACAGGATGGCCCCCAGGGCGGTGATCCCGTAGTCGCCGTCGGGCTGCCTCACGGCGAGGCCGTTCTCCACCAGGATCTCGACCATCCTGCCGACGTCCGTGGGTCTCTGCTGGTGCAGCATCCCTATGACGCTTTCCGTATCCAGAAGTTCGGCGAGGCGCTCGGATTCCACATCGGCCATCACCACCGACGACTCGAACTCGAAGGCGTCCAGGACCTTCCAGAGTCCCCTCTCCAGCTGGGGGACCTTGGACAGCGGCTTGGTGTGGCTGCCGTCGCGGATGTACGCCACGTTCTGGAATCTGGCCGGGGAGCGGACGGCGGCGGAGATCACCAGCAGGACGGTCCTCCTGTCGCCGACCTCCACGACCTCGAACGAGTAGTCGACGTTGTCGGTCAGGTTGTGGCGGAGCCAGTTGTGGAGGTCCTCGTTCCCCACCTTCTGCGTGAGGGGGTCGAACGTCGTCCCCTCGATGGAACGGTCGTCGTCTCTCACACCCCAGACCATGTACGCCTCCGAGGCGCCTCCCATGGTCGCCGAGTTGGAGAGCGCGCTGATGTCCTTGCCGATCATCTCGGGATCGGTCTTGTTCAGCTTGAACTCCACGAACGGAGACTCGACGGCGGAATCGACGAGATTGACGATCAGTTTCTCGTAATCCATGGGGCGTCGGAATATCGGGAGCGGTCGATTTAACCGTTCTGTCTACGGTCGAATGATGTTCGAAGATGGGATCGCAAGGAATCGAAGACTCTGCGATGTGCAAATCCGTGCAAATAAAATCAATGTCCGTTAATGGAAGATAAT
>CAYZSQ010000220.1:0-1678 GCA_964479785.1 uncultured Methanomassiliicoccales archaeon | reverse complement strand
CCCGGAGTCATCAGGGCCTTCAGCAAGAAGACCTGGCTGGCCGCCGCCGCCAGGAACCTCGCCCTGGCCGAGAAGGAGGGCCTCCCCATCCTGACCATCTGCAACGGATGCTACGGGTCCCTGTTCGACGCCGCCCACGAGCTCGCTCACGACGAGAAGCTCCTGGCCGAGGTCAACGAGGTCCTGAAGGAGATCGGGATGGAGTACAAGGGGACCACCAAGGTCTACCACTTCGCCGAGGTCCTCTACAGGGAGGTCGGGATCGAGGGCATCAAGGCCAAGATCACCAAGCCCCTGGAGTACCAGGTCGCCACCTTCTACGGCTGCCACTTCCTGAAGCCCAGCAACATCAAGGGCGTCGACGACCCCGAGGACCCCAAGATCCTCGACGAGCTCGTGGAGGCCACCGGTGCCAAGAGCATGCCCAGGAAGCAGAAGATGCTGTGCTGCGGTGCCGGAGGAGGTCTGAAGGCTGCTTTCGGCGATGTCGCCAAGAAGTTCACCGAGACCAACCTGGAGAACATGAAGGAGTCCGGGGCCCAGTACATCGTCGATGTCTGTCCGTTCTGCCACCTCCAGTTCGACGGTGTCCAGAAGGATCTCGGATACAGCTTCCCCGTTCTGCACCTGTCCCAGCTCTACGGACTGGCCATGGGAATGGACCCCAAGGACCTCGCCCTTGACGCCCACATCACCCCCGTGACCCTCTGATAAAACCCCAATCTCCGGGAGGGGCACTCCCCCTCCCACCACTTCTCCGCATCCTCTCCCGCCCGTCCCTGTCCGGCGCGTTGACTCTTATTTTTTTAGAGTAAATTTTATGTATAAGCGGTACCAATCCAATCAGGATAGCGATATCCTAATGATGATAGACGCGATACATCTGGCCATGCTGGAATCTGAGCATGCTCATATTTTTCACGGTTCAAATAGCTTTTAATATCACCACCGAATCCCACGCCCAGTCAAAGGAGTCATAGATATGGCACCCGCAAAGAAGGCTAAGGCGGCGACAGGCCGCAAGGTGAAGGACAAGTGGAAGGCGAAGGAGTGGTACAAGATCCACGCCCCCCGCATGTTCAACGAGTCCGAGATCGGAGAGACCCCCTCTGCAGACCCCGCGTACGTCATCGGACGTACCATCGAGGTCACCGTGCAGGACCTGACCGGGGACTTCTCCAAGATGCACATCAAGCTCAGGTTCAAGGTCACGTCCGTGGACGGCCACGATGCCAAGACCGCTTTCGTCGGCCACGACCTCACCTCCGACTACGTCAGGAGGCTGACCCGCAGGAGGAAGACCAAGACCGACCACGTGGTGGACGTCGTCACCAAGGACGGCTTCACCTACAGGATCAAGACCATGTCCATCGCCGACAGGCGCATCCAGTCCTCCCAGGAGGACGCCATGAGGAAGGTCATCGGAGAGACCCTGGTGGCCATCGGACAGGAGAGGACCCTCTCCGAGATCGTGAAGGACATCGTCTCCGGGGACCTCGCCAAGGAGCTGGCCAGGGCCTGCCGCATCATCATCCCCATCAAGAGGATCGAGATCCGCAAGTCCGAGGTCCTCGCCGTCGGCGAGGGCGAGCCCGAGTCCATCATGCCCGCCCCCGAGGTCGAGCCCGCAGAGGAGACTCCCGTGGAGGAGGTCCCTGTCGAGGAGACTCCCGCAGAG
>CAYZSQ010000219.1:0-1683 GCA_964479785.1 uncultured Methanomassiliicoccales archaeon | reverse complement strand
CTGTCCCTGAGCACGTAGTCCGCGCACCTCCCGACGAAGACGCAGGGGCCCTGTGATGCCAGGGACTCCACCGCCCTGGACTGGGCATCGTAGAGGGGGTTCGCCGTGGGGATGCCTCCGAAGAACAGCATGGTCCTGCCGTCGCGCTCCTCCGTCCTGCCCACATCCTCCACGGACATCCCGGCCTGCACGGCGGTCTCCTGGACGATCTGATGGTCGTAGCAGGGGATGCCGAGCCTGTCGGCCAGGATGCGGCCGATCTCGCGGCCGCCGCTGCCGTTCTCCCTTCCGATGGTGACGATGACGTCAGTCATTGACGACACCTCCCTTCACGGCATTCAGGTGGATGTGCCTCATCACGGCCCTGGCGGCGGGCTGGGCGACGAGCATCTCGACCCAGAACGCCAGGCAGAAGTTGACCGGCCAGTTGGAGAGCCAGTTCTCGAACCCGCTCAGGTTCAGGGACCCCTCGAAGACGGAGCTCACCAGGGGCCCGACGGCGGTCATGATGACGGACATCATGGCGACGCAGCACACGATGTTCATGAAGATGCGGGCGTTGGTGCTGTCCGACGGTGACGAGAACGTCCTGACCACGCGGTCGGCGACCCTCCCCACGAGGAAGGACATCAGGATCATGACGACGACCCAGACGAGGGGAAGGCAGATTATCGTCTGCACGATGTACTCCGGTTCCACCCCTCCGAGGGACTTGCACATGTTGAACAGTATCATGATGAATGCTGTGATCGCGGCGATGACGCCGCCGTACAGCAGCCCCTCCCTGTTGTTCCTTGGTAACCTAAGTTCCTCCATTGTTCGACCTCCAGACCAGAATCGCGCGTAGTTTCCGGAGACGAATGGGGTCCTTGCGTTTTGCACGCGCCAGCTGGTAAAGGTATTAGCCTGGGTGAGGCGAATGTGAGGTCATATTTAAGTCGAACCCGACAGGATATAGTCGGATACAGAACTATGAAGTCCGACCCGGGACAGACCCGGGCCGGCGGATGAGGGTTTCAGATTCTGTTGAAGGCGACCAGGACCGAAGCGAGCTTTGGGTTGTCCAGAAGCCCGTAGTATTGCCTGATCATCAGGTCGCTGGTGGGGGCCGGGCTGCACGAGATCACATCCCTGCAGCCGTTGGACTCGTTCAGCTCCGGGAAGGACACCGGGGGCATGATGAACTGCTCCCCTCCGTCGGCGGGGACGGTCGGGAACAGGACGAACCCGTCGGAGAGCCAGACCACGTCCTCCCTGTCCTCGTACTTCTTGGCGGTGAATGGGAAGACCTCCTCCCCGATGACCTCGCCGTTGCCCGCCTCAAGGATGACGGTGGGCTCCGGCGGGGGCCTGAACCGGGGGTCCTTGACGATGCAGATGACGCTGTCGCGTTGGAGGGCCTGGTTGAATCCCTCGTTCAGGACCTCGATGTTCCCCATGGCGCGGACCTTGGCCTCCTCCTCCTTGAGCTGCTGGAGGATGTTCTGGTCCAGATAGAAGGCGTGGACGACGCCTCTCAGCCCGCGGACGATCTCGAGCTGCGCGTCCCCGGGGGCGTCTACGTCAGGTGACATGAGCCGTCTGACTGTCTCCCTCTGTATTAATTGTTTCCGGGGAACCCATCCAACCGGTCACCTGAGGCCGGCCTGGCTCTCGTCATCGATGAAGCTTATCGAGCAGTCC
>CAYZSQ010000218.1:0-1695 GCA_964479785.1 uncultured Methanomassiliicoccales archaeon | reverse complement strand
ATCGACAAAACCCCTCTCATAGACTACGTCCTCTCGGAGTACGGAACGGAGGTGTTCCTGTTCACCAGGCCCCGCAGGTTCGGGAAGAGCGTCAACCTCAGCATGCTGGACGCATACTTGAACGTGGAATACCGCGGGAAACAATGGTTCGACGGACTCAGGATCGGTGAGCTCAGGCCTGACGATCCGGACAAGAACGCGTATCCGGTCATCTACCTCGACATGAAGGAGCTGAACACGAGCTCCCCCGAGTGGTTCATGGGGGACCTCCGCCTCCTGATCTCACTGGAGTGCCAGAGGCACCTGGGGATCCTCGACTCGGACGCGGTCAGCCCTTACGACAAGAGGATGTTCGAGAGCCTGGTGGAACGGTCCTCTGATGACGCGACCCTCATGAAGTCCCTGCGTCTGCTCTCCAGGATCTACGAGACCCATTACGGTGCCAAGACGGTCATCCTCATCGACGAGTACGACAACCCCCTCAACAACTCCTACGGCGAACCGCATCAGATGGATATCCTCGACCGCATCGAATCCCTCCTCACTTCGGGACTGAAGGGGAACGGCTCGCTGAAATTCGGCGTGGTCACGGGCGTGATGCAGATCGCCAAGGAGAGCATCTTCTCCGGCCTGAACAACCTGAAGGTCAACAACATAATGAGCACGGATATGGACGAGGGCTTCGGGTTCACCACGGAGGAGGTGAGGAAGCTGTGCTCGGACCAGGGGCATCCCGAGAAGTTCGACGAGGCGAAGGAATGGTACGACGGGTACCGCTTCGGAGACTCCGAGGTGTACAACCCGTGGAGCGTCCTCAGATACGTGGACAACGGCTTCAGGGCCGAACCCTACTGGGCCGGGACCAGCGGGAACGGGATAATCGACGACCTCCTGTCGGCTCTGGACCAGAGGACCTACGATGACCTGATGGTCCTGGGCAGCGGAGGGAGCGTGGCATCGGAGATCTCCTCATCCGTGACGTTCGCTGACATCGGCGACAGGTCCAAGGGGATCTACACTGTGATGGCGCTGACGGGGTACCTGACCGCGGTCCGGGGCGACAGGGGAGGGATGCTGTCCATACCCAACAGGGAGATGTACACGGTCTTCGCCCACAAGGTGGCGTCCAGGCTCGATGTCAGAGGGATGGACCCCTCGATGACCGGATTCTCGAAGGCGATCCTGTCGGGGGACGCGGATGCGGTGTCGAGGACCCTGGAGGACCTCATGATGCTGGCCGTGAGTTCGAGGATCCTCGACGACGAGCACTCCTATCAGACGTTCCTGGCAGGTCTGCTGATGAACCTGCTCGGGAACTACAGGGTCACCGCCGACCACGAGTCCGGCCGCGGATACCACGACATCCGCATGGAGAACCTCATGGGCAACGGGCCGCACGTCATCGTGGAGATCAAGCGCGCGACCGGGAAGGACCCTTCCGAAGAGGAGATGGAGGGGCTCGCTCGGAGCGCCCTGGAACAGATCAGGGACAGGGGCTACGCCCACGGGCTGAAGGGGAGGGTGCTCCTCTACGGGATGGCGTTCCACGGCAAGACCCCCACCACCGTGTGCGAGGACGTCGTCCTCTGATCCCGTTCCCGTCATATGCATGGCGACAGCCGTCGGACGACCTGCGTCAGCAGATCCCGCCCAGGAAAGGTTCCGCCCTCTCCAGGGCCTGCTCCCAGGTGGGCA
>CAYZSQ010000217.1:0-1703 GCA_964479785.1 uncultured Methanomassiliicoccales archaeon | reverse complement strand
AATCTTACTTCTACCGACTGAAACACAGGAGTCGGACCCATTTCATCACCAATGCCGTCGGAACCCCTCCCATCCGTCTCTCGTTCAGTCCTCTGAATATGCGGAATCCGGGGGAGATCAACCACAGGACGCCGTATTCGGAGGCCTCCTCATCCGATGGGTAGAAATAACTATTTATTTCTACAACGCATATCCAATCCTGATGTACATCTCCTACAAGAAGGGAAAGAACGGGAAGCTCTACGCCTCGGTCATGGAGTCCAGGAAGGTGGACGGCAGATCGGTCAAATCGCAGGTGGGATACCTCGGCACCGTGGTGGACATGGAGAAGGGCATATACAGCAGCAGGGCCAGGGGGACGTTCACGTTCGATCTGGAGACCGGGGAGTTCGGCACGCCGGACTGGGAGGACGTGCCGCCTCCCGAACGGGAGGCGCCCAGGTGCAACCTGGACTTCGGCGACGGCTACCTGCTCCACGGCATGATGAGGGAGACCGGGCTGACGGATTGCATCGAGGCCATGGGGACCGGCGCGGAGGACACCATAGCCGCCCTCGTGGAGTACTGCGTCCTCACGGACAGGCTGGGAATGTGCAACGCCCTGGACTGGTACGAGGGGAACTACGCCAGCATCCTGTATCCGGGGGCCGACCTGAGGAGCCAGCGCATCAGCGATGCGCTGATGGTCATGGGCGACGGGCAGTCCCACCGGGACTTCTTCACGGCATACCTGGACAGGGTGGCCGGCGAACGCGACCAGCTGGTCGCGGTGGACAGCAAGGGCGTCCTGAACGCCATCGACATAGGCCTGACGGAGACGAACAACCACAACGGGGAGGTCAGCATCGAGCTGAGGCTCATCATGATCGTGCAGCTGGGTACCGGGCTGCCGCTGTACTACAGGGTGGTGCCGGGGAACGTGGTTGACGCGGTCACGCTCCTGAACACCCTGGAGGAGCTGAGGAGGATGGGCGTGAACACACTGTTCGCCGTGGTGGACGCCGGATACTGCACCCTGGACAACATGGACAGGCTGTTCTCGGAGCGCGTGAACTTCGTCACGCGCCTCAGACCCAACTACAAGCTGTTCAAGACCCTCGTCGCCGAGAACCCGGACGTGTGCACCCCCGACCTCCTGACCGTCTACCACGGGAGGATCGTGTACGTCAAGAGGGTGGCTGCGGACCTGACGGAGAACTGCCGCGGGTACGCGTACATCTGCGTCGATTCCGACCAGAGGCACAAGGACGAGAAGAGGCTGGCCGCCGCATACGAGAGCGGCGAGATCGGCCACGCCGAGCTCACGGAGGGGCTGAAGGCGGCGGGGAGGTTCGTCCTCGTGTCATCGTACATGATCCCTCCGGAGGACGTGCTGGACGTGTACTATGCCAGACAGGTCGCCGAGCAGTTCTTCGACCTGGCCAACGGCTACGCCAACCTCACGCCCCTGCGGGTGCACTCGGAGGAGACCGTCAGGGGCATGATGCAGCTGACGTTCATCGCCTCGTCGCTGATCAGGCAGGTGCAGATCCGCCTGAAGGACACGGGCGTGCCCTTCAGGACGGCCATGCTGTCCCTCCGCAACCAGAAGTGCAGGGTCTACGGGGACGAGGTCCTCGTGGACGAGCCGAAGAAGAAGGCCGCGGACGCCTACGAGGCCTGCGGCATCAGGTCCCCTGCGAGGCTTCGCATTGAAGCCCCGC
>CAYZSQ010000216.1:0-1734 GCA_964479785.1 uncultured Methanomassiliicoccales archaeon | reverse complement strand
TGTGAATTGAGGGGTGCGGACGGGAGGTCTGGCTATGAATCAGTGGGCCCGCCCGGATTTGAACCGGAGTCAATGGCTCCCGAAGCCACAAGGATACCAAGCTACCCCACGGGCCCACGGGTTGCGCCATCCCGTTCCCCGATAAAAGCGTTTCGCGTCCCCCGCATCCATCCGCCAGATCGCGTCCGGCGGGCCGCCCGCCCCGAGCTCCCCGGGTCGGAATGGACGAATAGGATCCCGGAGCCCGTCCGGGTCACCGTGGCATAATCCGATCCGCGATTCAGAAAATACGTAAAAATAGTTTATGAAAATATGTAAAAATAAGTCAGGAAAATTAGTAATTTTACTTATAGAAAATGGTGCATTCTAAATCCGTGACAAGGAATCGGCCGATTTCCGGAAATCAGGAGGGGACACCATCGCGTTGACACCGAAGGGATATCGCCCCAGGCTCGTCGAGTCCAGGGTGAGGAGGATGATGGGCGCCGCCGGCGCGGTCTGCATACAGGGGCCCAAATGGTGCGGGAAGACCTGGACGGGGCTGAGCCTCGCCAACAGCGCGATGATGGTCGCCGACCCGCGCGGGAGCTTCCAGAACAGGAGGCTGGTGTCCCTGGACGTCAACGAGGCGCTCAGGGGCGAGGTGCCGCACCTGATAGACGAGTGGCAGGAGTTCCCGGCGATCTGGGACGCCGTCAGGTCCGAGGTCGACAGGTCCACGGAGAGGGGGCGTTTCATACTCACGGGCTCGTCGACGCCGAGGACCAGGGGGGTCCTGCACGGTGGAGCCGGGAGGATAGACACCGTCAGGATGAGGACCATGAGCCTCTTCGAGTCGGGGGACTCGGACGGGAGCGTTTCCCTGGCCTCGCTCTTCGACGGGTCCTTCGAGACGGTCGCATCCAGGAGGGAGGTCACCCTGGACGGGATCATAGGCCTTGCCGTCAGAGGGGGATGGCCGGGAAACATCGGCGTCGACCCCGACGTGGCGGCGGACCACAACGCGGCGTATCTGAGTACCGTCATCGAGGACGCGGTCAGGCTTGACCTGTCCGACAGGGCGGGAGCGAACGGGCCTCCGGAGGACCCTGACGGGTCGGACGGCAGGGGCCGCTCGATGTCCAGGAGGAAGCTGGAGATGACCGTGAGGTCCCTGGCCAGGAACGAGAGCACCACCGCATCCGTCAGTCGCATAGCCAGGGACACCGCGGATCTCGGGGAGGCCGTGGTGGACAGGACCGTGAGCAAGCACCTGGACCTCCTGGACCGTCTGTTCGTCACGGCTGACCAGCCGGCCTTCGATCCCAACTGGCGCTCCGAGGTCAGGGTGGGGAAGGGCGCCAAGAGGCATCTGGCCGACCCCTCGCTGGCCATAGCGGCCCTGGGCATGAACACGGCGCGGCTGAAGGAGGATCTGAGGACGTTCGGATTCATGTTCGAGGCCATGTGCGAGAGGGACCTGGACATATACGCCCAGGCGAACGGGGGCTCGCTCTCGCACTACCGGGACGGCAATGGCAGGGAGATAGACGCTGTGGTCGAGATGCCCGACGGGAGATGGGGCGCGTTCGAGATCAAGCTGGGGGTCGGCCAGGTCGACGGCGCCGCCGAGAGGCTCCTGTCCATGAGGGACGCGTTGGAGTCGAAGGGCGCCGGGAGGATCCCAACCGTTCTGGCTGTGGTCTGCGGCATGGAGTCCAGCGCCTACAGGAGGCCGGACGGGGTGTACGTGCT
>CAYZSQ010000215.1:0-1736 GCA_964479785.1 uncultured Methanomassiliicoccales archaeon | reverse complement strand
CGCGGGAACGACAGGATTAAAAGGCTGACAAAAATCCCCACATCCATGTCCGACCAGGTCGAGGATACGATCAGGAAATTCGCCCTTCAGAACGCGGTGTTCTTCAAAGGAAAGGCCAACCCCAAGGCCGTGGTGGGGAAGATCCTCGGGGGATGCCCCGAGCTCAGGTCCAGGGCCGCCGAGGTCACGCCGCTCATCAACCAGATCGTCGAGGAGGTCAACGCCATGGGTCTGGAGGCCCAGACGAGGGCCCTCGAGCAGATGGACTCCAGCATGCTCGTGAGGGAGAAGAAGGAGAGGGTGTACCACCTGCCGGACCTGGAGAACGTGGAGGGGAGGGTGGTCATGCGCATCGCCCCCGGACCCTCCGGGCCGCTGCACATCGGCCACACCAGGGTCTCCGTGCTCAACGACGAGTACGTCAAGAGGTACGGCGGCGACCTCCTCCTGAGGTTCGAGGACACCAATCCCGAGAAGATCGCCCCCGAGGCCTACGACATGATCCCCGAGGACCTGGAGTGGCTCGGAGTGAAATGCGGGAGGACGTACATCCAGTCGGACAGGTTCCCCATGTACTACGAGTACACCAGGAGGCTCCTGGAGATGGGGAAGGCCTACGTCTGCACCTGCGACGCCGACCGCTGGAGGGACCTGAAGGAGCACAGGACTGCCTGCCCCTGCCGCGACCTCCCGGCGGAGGACCAGCTCGAGAGGTACGACAGGTTCCTCGCCGGCGGGTACGGGGAGGGCGAGGCCGTGGTGGTCGTGAAGACCGACCTGAACCATCCCAACCCCGCGGTCAGGGACTTCGTGGCCCTGAGGCTGGTCTCCCATCCCCACCCGAGGACCGGGGACAGGTACGTCGCGTACCCGATGATGAACCTCTCGGTGGCCATCGACGACCACGAGATGGGCATGACCCACGTGATCCGCGGGAAGGACCACCTGAACAACACCCTCCGCCAGGAGTACGTCTTCGACTACTTCGGCTGGAGGAAGCCCGTGTACTACCACTACGGGCTGGTCAACATACCCGACACCGTGCTCAAGACGTCGACCATCAAGAAGGAGATCCAGGACGGGACGTACTCCGGATGGGACGACGTCAGGACCGGGACCGTCAGGGCGATGGAGCGCAGGGGCATCAGGCCGGAGGCCATCAGGAGGTACTGGGTGGAGGCCGGCATGAAGGCCGTGGACATCCAGTTCTCCTGGGACAACCTGTATGGCATGAACAGGGACGTCATAGATTCCGAGTCGGACAGGTACTTCTTCGTCCGCGACCCCGTGAGGTACGACATCGACGGGGCGGACGTGATCGAGGGGGCGGCCCCGAGGCACCCCGACCACCCGGAGAGGGGCGAGAGGAGGTACAGGCTGGAGGACCCCAGGACGGTGTTCCTGTCCGCCGAGGACTCCAGGCTGTTCGCCGAGGCCAAGAGGGTCAGGCTCAAGGACCTCTGCAACCTGGAGTACGGCCTGCCCGCCAGGTACGCCGGAGACGACGTGTCCGTGCTGAAGCAGGGCGTCCGCGCCGTGCAGTGGGTGGGGGCCGATGGCGTGGAGGCCGAGCTGCTGATGCCCGACGGCGAGACCTGGACCGGTCTGGCGGAGAGGGGCCTGGCCGAGGAGGCCGGGGAGACGGTCCAGCTTGAGAGGATCGGCTTCGCCAGGGTCGAGCGCAGGGAGCCCGGGAAGGTCTCCATGGTGTTCGCACACCGCTGAGGCCGGAGTGC
>CAYZSQ010000214.1:0-1736 GCA_964479785.1 uncultured Methanomassiliicoccales archaeon | reverse complement strand
CCTCAGCCCGATCAGCAGTATGTCCACGGTGTCGTGGCCCCTGGCCGCGTCCCACTGGTCCGCCAGCCTCTCGGCGTCCCTGTTCAGCCTCCTGAGCAGCTCCTTCCTGCCCATGCGGCAGCTCTTCGAGTTGAATATCACCGCGTCCACCATGGCGGCGGCGTCCAGGCCCAGGGTCCTGGGGTTTATGAAGCGGCCGTAGTCCAGGTCCTTGAAGCTCAGGTTCAGCCCCTCGGCCTGGGATATGTACATGAGCAGCCCGATGGGGTAGCTGGCGGAGACCAGGGCCTCCCTCACCGGGCCCACCGTCTCGGCGAACCTCCGGAGCTCCTCCCTCTCCCCGTACTCGTCCAGCACATCGTCCAGGGCGTTGCTCCTGATCAGCATCATCTCCATGTCCCTGCAGTCGGTGTGGAACAGGGGCTCCCTGGCGGCCCTGCCCCTGAGCCTGTCCAGGTCCGGGTCGACGATGCCGATCACCCTGTCGTCCCCGCGATGGGAGGACATGTCCCTCACGGCGCTGCGGACGTTGTCCTTGGAGTGGGCCTCGATGATCCTGACCCCGTCCTTGTCCACGAACTTCTCGAAGAGGCGCTCGTCGGTGACCCCCTCCACGATCAGGAACGTCCCGTCGAACAGCGACCTCTCCATGGAGATCTGGTTGCAGATGTCGTCGGAGGAGATGTACTCGCGCATTTGCGGGCCTCAGCTCCCTGGCCACGTCCCACATGTCGTGGATGACCTGGGGGGAATGGGTGGCGACGACCATCTGGATGTCCCTGACCCTGCATATGTCCCTGAAGTAGCGTCCCAGCTTCTGCTGCCAGCTGACGTGGAGCGAGATCTCCGGCTCGTCCA
Source organism: uncultured Methanomassiliicoccales archaeon (assembly GCA_964479785.1). GTDB lineage: Archaea > Thermoplasmatota > Thermoplasmata > Methanomassiliicoccales > Methanomethylophilaceae > Methanoprimaticola. The sequence goes on along the minus strand of CAYZSQ010000214.1, from coordinate 878 downwards.
GGACCACCACGCAGCCCGGCCGGGTGTGGAAGAGCAGGGCGTAGAACATGATCAGGATCTGCTTCTCGCCGGAGGACAGCCTCTGGACGGGCAGGAAGGTGCCGTTGTTCATGACGATGCCCATCCTCCCGGTCTCGGAGACCGTGACGGTCTTGTCGATGAAGAACTCGTTGACGATGTCCTTGAAGATGATCACCGACTCCGCCAGGACGTGGTTCCTCCCCACGTACTCGGAGATGGAGTGGGCGAGGTTCTCGTAGCCCTGCCTGTCCTTGGATATCTCGTACCTGGAGGGCGGGAACTTCATCCCCGACGGTATGTCGGGCTCGAACCCGGCCTCCCTGATGAAGTCCAGCTTCGCCTTCAGGTCCTTCGCCCAGAACTCCAGCTCCCCGTCGGTCATGTCGCTGCCGGCGTCCCCGGCGCAGGCCTCCAGCTCCCTGTGCTCCTTGGCGTACCTGAACTGCTCGTGGAGCTCCTGGGCGTAGGTCTCCAGTGTGGGCGCCAGATGCCCGTCCCTCCTCCTGACGGCCAGCCTCTCCGGGGGGATGTACACGCACTCGCACACCTCGGCCATGCCGTCCGGGTCGAGGGGGGTGTCCACCTCGTTCTTCTGGATCAGGGTGATGAGCTTCCCGTCGAAGTTCTGGACCACCATGATGGACTCGTCGTCGAACCAGACCTCCAGCCTCTCGAAGGGTATCTCCGAGAGGTATCTCACATCGCCCTTCAGGGCGGCGTACACCAGGCGCATCAGCGTGCTCTTCCCCATCCCGTTGGGGGAGTGGAGGAACGTGAGCGGACAGCATATGTCGAGATGGTAGTCGTACTCGTTGAACAGCTTCAGCACGTGGAGGGACTTGATCATCATGGTCGCC
>CAYZSQ010000213.1:0-1743 GCA_964479785.1 uncultured Methanomassiliicoccales archaeon | reverse complement strand
CAAAGATTTCCCAAATTCGTGTACTATCGAAACTGCTTGACCGGGCGAATCCACTGATGCCCATGCCTCTTCCTCCCAATCCGACCGCCTGATCGGTCGCCCGGATCGGGCCCGTGCCCGATTTTCATCGATCCGCCGGGGTTCCGACACCGATCTCTGCACCTCCATCCGCTCATCTCGGCCGGATCGTCACGGCCCCAATAGTACATTTTATATTCTATTATGTACTATTGAAATCGATGAGATGACGGTCCCCGAGGAGATCAGGAAGGTGGCGCGCCCCAGGAACACCGTGGTGGAGATGAGGGTGAACTCGGACGGTGTGCCCAGGTACATCGTCCGCACCCGCAACGGCACGAAATACGAGAACGGCAGGAGCATGCCCGTGAACGGCAGGGTGATAGGGTACATCATCGACGGGACGTACGTGGACCGGCCACCGGCCGGTCCGATACTGCCGAGGGAGAAGGACATGCAGACCTGGGCGCTGGAGAGGCTGGCGCTGAATCTGGGCGGCGACGTCCTCGAGGACCTGAGGCAGGTGTACGACGAGAGGGACGCCGAGATGCTGATGTCCATGGCGGTGCTCCGTCTCAGGAACCCCGGCCTGAAGGACTCCAGAATGAGGAGGGACTACGGGGAGAGCCTGCTCTCGGAGGTGTTCCCGAACCTGCCCATGTCCAAGAACGGCGTGTCCGGATTCCTCCAGAAGGTGGGCGGGGCCTGTCTCAGGATCAGGAGGTTCCTGCGGCTGAGGGTGGGCCGGATCAGTCCCGGCACGCCCACGGCCGTGGACGGGGTCCTGGTGCAGAACAGCAGCGTGGTGGACAACCTCGGGGCCGTATCCAGGAAGAAGAGGGCCAGGGGCGGCAAGGACGTCCTGATGGTCTACGCGTTCGACATAGACAACGGGCTGCCGGTCGCATTCCAGGTGTACGAGGGGGACCTGCCCGATTCCAGGGCCTACGCGGACTTCATCGAGACCATGGACCTCCGCGACGCGCTCATGGTCGGGGACAAGGCGTTCACCGACAACGCTGGGGACGGCCATTTCGAAGGGGACAGGAACCTCGGGTACCTGTTCCCGCTCAGACGCAACGCCGCCGCCATCGCCAAGTTCGGGCTGTACGAGTATGACGGCTTCCTGCCGTCATACCCATCGGTCACCTACAAGGTGGTCCACGACACCGACCGCGACGTCTGGTACTTCTCCTTCCGCGACGCCGAGAGGGCGTCGCGGGAGGAGACCGCCTACCTCGAATCCCTGCGGAGGGCCGGGAAGGGCCTGGACCCGGAGACCCTGGCCAGGATGAAGCGCGGATTCGGGACGGTGGTCTACAAGAGCAACAGGGAGCTGAAGCCCGAGGAGGCCTACCGCATATACCTGGACCGGTGGATGCTGGAGCAGATGTTCGACCTCTACAAGAACGTGGAGGACCTCGACGAGACCCGGGTCCACAGCGACGCATCGGTCATGGCCACGGCCTTCGTGAACTTCCTGTCCACACTGATCCTGCGCCAGATGGTGAACCGCCTGATGGCCGACGGCGTGCTCGACGACCGCACCTTGGACGAGGTCCTGGAGATACTCTCCAGGACCCTCAGATTCCGCGACGAGGACGGCTCGTGGACGTACAGGGCGCTGGCGGAGAAGGACAGGGAGGTGCTCATCGAGCTCGGGCTGCTGGAGATGCTGCCTCCCAAGAGGGGGCGCGGTCGCCCGCCCAAGGATCCTTGAGCATG
>CAYZSQ010000212.1:0-1788 GCA_964479785.1 uncultured Methanomassiliicoccales archaeon | reverse complement strand
CCGCCCAGGATGGACGGTTTCATGGAGTACCTGAACGACCACGGGAGGGCCTCGAGGTCCCATGTCTCCCCTACGTCCTTCAAGACGGACATACCCCTGGATGAGCTGTGCCGGCTCTACAGGGCCTTCAGCCCGGACGCGTGACACCTCCTCTTATTTCAGGAATGGCTGGAATCCTCCCTCCATGGACGGCCCCGTGGCGGCGGCCATCGCGGACGTGCGGGAGGACGGGTCCGTGCACATCCCTGGGCCCCCTACGGTGTTCGGCGCTTGCTGGCAATTGCCGAACACCGTACAGTCTCTTCGATGTGTTTAAGTTCCTCTGTGCCTTATTCCTCCTTGCCATCCTATCACTTCCAGGGTGGCCTCCCCCGTTGGATTGTGAATCGTTGGGGGGAGTTCCCCTTTCAGGGGTGCCCAGGAGCCTAATGCTAGAAGTTCGATCATCTGAGGCCCAGGTTATCGAACACCGTACTGGGCCCCCATCATCCTTATAATCCAGCAGTATCTAGCCACGCCAAGGTGCCATAAGATGCCGAGTCTCGCAATCATCGGAGCCCAGTGGGGCGACGAGGGGAAAGGAAAGATCACCGACTATCTGGACGAGGAGGCCGACCTCATCGTCCGCTTCCAGGGCGGCAACAACGCCGGACACACCATCATCGTGGGGGACAAGGTGTTCAAGCTCCACGGGCTGCCCTCCGGCGTCGTGAGGCCCGGTAAGCTGGCCGTCATCGGCAACGGGGTGGTGGTGAACGTCGAGGAGCTGATCGAGGAGATCGACCAGGTCCTGGAGAACGGCGGCAGCATCGACGGCCTGAGGATCTCGGACCGGGCGCACCTGATCATGAACTACCACAAGAAGCTGGACGGCGCCGAGGAGAAGTACCGCGGGAAGAACGTGGTGGGCACCACCAGGAAGGGCATCGGGCCGGCGTACCAGGACAAGGTCGCCAGGATCGGGTTCAGGGCCGGGGACCTGCTGGAGGACGACCTGCTGGATGAGAAGATCCCCTTCATCCTCCCGTACAAGAGGGACATGCTGGACCTGATGGGCGCCGAGCCCTGCACCTGCTCCACGGAGTCGCTGCATCAGAAGATGGCCGGATGGAGGGAGAGGATCGGCGGATGCATCTGCGACACCTCGGTGCTGGTGAACGAGGCCCTGGACGATGGGAAGAGGGTGATCTTCGAGGGCGCCCAGGGGGCCATGCTGGACATCGACCACGGCACCTATCCCTACGTGACGTCGTCCGCCACCTGCGGCGGCGGCATATGCACCGGGTCCGGGGTGGCGCCCAACAGGATCGACGGCGTGCTCGGCGTCATCAAGGCGTACACCACCAGGGTGGGCGAGGGGCCCTTCGTCACCGAGCTCTCCGGCGAGGAGGAGCTGGCACTGCAGCACAAGGGCGGCGAGTTCGGGGTCACCACCGGCAGGGGCAGGAGATGCGGCTGGCTGGACCTCGTGGTGTGCGAGCACGCCTCCAGGATGTGCGGGTTCACCTCCCTGGGCATCACCAAGATAGACGTCCTCAACGACATCCCGGAGCTGCCGGTGTGCGTAGCTTACGAGATCGACGGCCAGGAGGTGAGGCACTTCCCCGCGTCCATCTCCAAGCTGGAGAGGGCCAAGCCGGTGTACGAGCACCTGAGGGGATGGAAGGGCTGGGACGACACCTCCGCGCTGGTGAAGGGCGGGTACGAGAACCTCCCCGGGGAGATGAGGGAGTACATCGAGTTCGTCGAGAGGTACCTGAAGGTCCCGGCGGACCTGATCAGCGTGGG
>CAYZSQ010000211.1:0-1801 GCA_964479785.1 uncultured Methanomassiliicoccales archaeon | reverse complement strand
GATTCCAGAGTCTCCAGCGGGGCCTCGGCGAACACCTCGCTGAGCGCATCGCCTGCGAGGGAGTCACGGAACAGGGCGGCCATGTGGCTTGCGGGGATCAGCGTCCCCAGAATCTGCATCCCCTCGGGCATGGTGCCCATGGGCATGTAGATCCCGGCGAGGAACCCGATCAGTACGCTGACGACCACGAAGAACCCGGTGAACGCACCCGTGCTCTTCAGGAACGAGGTTATCGCGTAGATTATGATGGATCCAGACAGCGACGAGGGGATCAGCAGCACGACCGACATCCCGATCCCGGAGGCGGAGAGCGGGCATCCGGCGACCGAGAGGTAGGCGATGCACACGATCAGCGTTATGGCGCTCATTATCAGGCCCACCAGGAAGGTGCTGAGTATGTACCCCGCCGCGATCTCCCAGGGCCTCATGGGCGTGACGAGGATGTCCCTCATCCTGCCGTTGGCCCTGTCCTCGACCATGGTCTGGAGGGACCCGGCGGACGTCGTGACAGGGACAATCCCGAGGATCCCTGCGAGGACCCAGGCATCGATGAGCTGGGACATGCCGTCCATGTCCGGGTAGGACTCGACGAGCATGTTCCTGAGGAACAGCAGGTAGAGCAGCACCACGATCAGCACGGCCATCAGCGAGAAGACCACCGACCCGCGGTCCCTGAAGTAGCACATGACGTTGCGCTTGGCCAGGTGGATCGCCGCGGTCATTCCATCTCCTCCCCGGTTATCCTTATGAACGCGTCGTCCAGGGTGCCGGTCAGCACCTCGAGGGACTCCATCATGCCGTCCAGCCGGGCGATGAGCGGGACGGCGTCCACGGTGCGGGCCAGCGGGACCTCGATGGTGTCCGCCCTCACCGTGAATCCCACGCCCATGGAGTCCAGCACGGCCATGGAGGCCCCCATGTCCACGGGCACGATGACCATCCTGTCGGAGCAGTAGCGCTCCCTGAGGGTCGCCGGCGAGCCGCGGGCGGCGATCTCCCCATGGTTGATTATCACGACGTCGTCGGCCCCGGCCGCCTCCTCCATGTAGTGGGTGGTCAGGAGCACGGTCATGCCCTCCTCGTCCCTGAGGCGGGTCACGGTCTCCCAGATGTGCCTGCGGGTCTGCGGGTCCAGTCCGGAGGTGGGCTCGTCCAGGAGCAGGAGCCTGGGTCCGTGGACCAGGGCCCTGGCTATGTCCGCCCTGCGCCTCTGTCCCCCCGAGAGGGTCCCGTAGCGGCGGTCGGCGAACTCGGCGGAGTCGGAGACCCCGATGGCCCGGTCCACCGAGTCCCTCAGACGGTCCCCGGAGAGGCCGTACAGCCCCCCGCGGAGGGTCAGGTTCTCCCTCACTGTGAGCCTGGAGTCCATCATGGGGTCCTGGAACACCACGCCCATCTCGGCCTTGACCGAGGGGTCGGAGACCGGTCTGCCGAACACCTCCACCTCGCCGGAGTCGAAGTCCAGGAGGGAGCAGACGATGGAGATGGTGGTGGACTTCCCGGCGCCGTTGGGCCCCAGGAACGCGAAGAAGCTCCCCTCCGGGACGTCGAAGGATATCCCCTTGACGGCCTCCAGGCCGCCGTAGGACTTCCTGAGGCCGCGGACCGAGATCGCATCCATGCCCGGGTGATGGAGCGGCGCCCTTAAATCAGTGGGGTCGGAGGTCCGGTCCGTCCCATGCGGGCTCCAGCTCGCGGATGAACGCCGCGGCGAACAGCGGGTAGTGCTCAACGCCCTCCGCGTCCCTGCGGATGTCGCCGTCCTCCAGGACGATCCTGCGGGCCAGGTCGAAGACCTCCG
>CAYZSQ010000210.1:0-1809 GCA_964479785.1 uncultured Methanomassiliicoccales archaeon | reverse complement strand
GATCAGATGTACCTGATGAGGTCGCGGAGGGCCGCCTCGGGGTCCTTGGCCTTCACCACGCCGGAGGCCAGGAGCACCCCTTTGGCGCCCAGGTCCATGGCGGTGCGGACGTCCTCGCCGGTCTTGACCCCGGCCCCGCAGTACACCTCGATGGAGGGGTCCACGGAGTGGACGGCGTCCACGGTGCCGGAGACCACCTCCGGGTTGGCGGTGGTGACCGAAACGTCCCCTCCGATGAGCTCCGGGGGCTCCACGGCGATCATGGTGGGGCCGAAGGCCGCCATGGCCCTGGCCTCCTCCACGGATTCGGCGCAGACGCAGGTGACCAGGCCCTGCTTCGCGCACATCTCCACGCAGGCCCCCACCGACTCGGCGGGCTGCCTGTGCTCGGAGTGGTTTATCAGGGTGCCCTTCACGTAGGAGGAGTGGAGCATCGACGGCGTGACGAAGCCGGTGCCGGACCCGGGCGTCAGCGGGTCCACGTTCTGGGAGTACACGGGTATCTCCATGGCGTGGGCCATGACGCCGAGGCTGATCATCGGCGGGCACACCGCGATCTCCACCCCGGTCTCCTTGGAGACCTTCTGGCAGGTCCTGGCCAGGTTGAAGGCGCGGTCGCCCTCGGCCTCGGCGTAGACCTTGAAGTTCACGATCACCGCGGGGGAAGCCATCCTCTCACAGGTCCTGGAATCTGGATGTCAGCTCCTTCAGCACCTCGGGCCTGGAGGTGTACTCCATCTCCTCGGGACCGAGGATGGAGGGCATGAACGGGCCCTGGCTCCTGATGAACCTGCTGGCCTTGATGGAGTTCTGCCTGGCCAGGTCCCAGGTCTGGTTGCCGAAGAAGTCCACGGGGATGTGCTCCCCGCCCTTGGCGCCCATGGGCTCCAGTCCCTGCAGTCTGCCCTCGTTCAGCTGGAATCCGAGGCAGCAGACTCTCGGGGGCCCGTCGAAGTAGACGGGGTCGGAGTCCTCGGGGGAGCAGGGGTAGAAGGCGCCGTAGTGGGAGCCGCGCATCCAGCCGGCCACCAGCATGGTGGTGTTCATGAAGGGCTGGAGGTACTCCCCCACGGAGGGGAGCCCGGACTGGGCCCTGCAGATGCAGACGGGGTCGTCCTTGCCGATGTATTTCCCGGCGGTGAGGTTGAGCTTGTCGGTGGAGACCACGCAGGCGGGGCCGATGCCGGCCCTGGAGGAGATCCTCTTGATGGCGTACCTGGAGGTGTCCCCCAGCAGGGACAGGATGCTGAGGGTCTCCTCGGGGGAGGACATGGTGACCTTCTTGTGGCCGATGACGTCCTGGATCTCCACGTCGAACCCCTTCTTGGCCCTGGCGTCCACCACCAGGCCGGTGGTGGTGAAGGGGTCCAGGAAGATCCTGCTCAGGGGCAGGGAGTAGGCGGAGGGCTCGGTCTTGTCGGCCATGAAGAACATGAGCGGCTCGGAGCCCCTCTCCTCGAAGGTCATCTCGGCGGAGCCGGGGCCGGCACCCTTGACGTTGCCGGAGAAGGCGTCGGTGAGGATGTCCTGGCCAGCGGCGTAGAGCTTCATGGACTTGGCGAGCTTGGCGGCCTTCTGGAAGCACTCCCAGGCGGCGCCGTGGACGTCCTTGTCCCCCTCGCCCTTGTAGTGGGTCATGTACAGGTTGATGTCGTCCCCGACGCGGGTGACGTAGAAGTCCTCGATCACACCCTGCTTCTGGGTGTCCTTCAGGATCTCCTTGGCCGCCTCCATCATGGAGGGGTGGGGCCTGGAGTGTCCGACGACGGAGCCGACGTCGGCCTTGATTACGGAAACAGTGACTTTCTC
>CAYZSQ010000209.1:0-1831 GCA_964479785.1 uncultured Methanomassiliicoccales archaeon | reverse complement strand
AGATCAACGCCAGGTTCGGGGACCCCGAGGCGATGAACGTCCTGTCCCTGATCGGCGACGACTTCGAGGACGTCTGCTGGCGCATGGCCACCGGCACCCTGGACCGGGACGTGGAGTTCCACAGGAAGGCCACGGTCTGCAAGTACGTCGTCCCCAGGGGATACGGGGTCAAGTCCGAGTCCGGACACGAGATCTCCGTGGACGAGGAGGCCGTCAGGGCCGCCGGGGCCGTGGTGTACTACGCGAACGTGGACATGAGGGACGGCAAGCTGGTGACCGGCACCTCCAGGTCCCTGGGCATCGTCGGCGTGGCCGACACCCTGGAGGAGGCCGAGGCCAACTGCGAGAGGGCGCTGGAGCACGTCAGGTGCGACGCCATGGCCGTCCGCCACGACATCGGCACCCGGGCGCTGGTCCAGCGCAGGGTCGACCACATGAGGGAACTGCGTTCGGCATGATGCGCATCGCGGTGAGGCTCGCCTACCTGGGCGACGGTTTCCAGGGATCCCAGATCCAGCCCTCCGGCCGTACCGTGGAGGGCGAGGTCCTCAGGACCCTGACGAAGGTCTGCGACATGACGCCCGAGGAGCTCGGGCTGAGACTGGCCAGCCGCACCGACCGGGGGGTCAACGCCACCGGCAACGTGGCCGCGTTCCGCACGGGCTTCGACGATCCCGTGGACCTGCTGAGGGCCATGAACGCCGTCTCGGACGGCGTGTTCTACACCGCCTATGCGATCGTGGACGGTGGCTTCGACCCCCGTCGCGCCACCTGCCGGGAGTACAGGTACATCCTGCCGGCCAGGGGCCTTGACGTCGGCCTCGCCAGGGAGTGCGCGGGGCTGTTCGTGGGGGAGCACGACTTCAGGAGCTTCTGCAGGCCGGACGGCAAGCCCACCGTGGTGACCGTGGACTCCGTCGACGTCTCCGAGGACGGGGACAGCATCATCCTGACGTACAGGGCCAGGTTCTTCCTCTGGAACATGGTCCGCAGGACCGCCGCCGCCATACAGTCGGTGGCCTCCGGCAGGTCCGCGTTGGATGATGTGAGGTCGGCCCTCGAGGGAGGTGCCGCCCCGTTCGGAGTCGCCAGACCGGACGCCCTCACCCTGACCCGGATAGAGTACGAGGGCGTGGGGTTCACACCGTCGGTCAGCCCCGTCCTATCGGCCAAGGCCGGGGAGGGGAGGTTCTCCTCGGAGCTCAGGGCGTCGTTCTACCGTTCCCTGTTTTAAGACGGCCGCGGATAGCCTGTCATGGACGGGTTGGAATCCGGTATGCGCTCCGCGACCGAGGAGCTGGAGAGGATCGAGAGGGACCGCGAGACCGCCATCGCGCGCTCGCGGATGGTGATCAGGCTCAGCAAGAGGGCCATCCACGCCATCCACACCGGGGGATCCCCGGACGTGGTCATGGACGAGATGGAGGCCGCCATGGACGGGCTCCGGTCGACGGACGCCCCCGAGGTCATGCTGTCGCCCGTCGTCCAGGACGCCATGGCCGAGTACGCCGAGGCCGCGATCCTCCGGTCGGTGGTCATGGAGGGCAGGGTGCCGCCGGCGTCGGAGCTCGGGATACCGGCGTCCCCCTGGCTCATGGGGCTGGCGGACTGCGTCGGCGAGCTGAGGAGGACCGTGGCCACCTGCCTGATGGACGGGGACCTGGAGGGCGCCAGGCGCCACCACGGGGCCATGGAGGAGATCGGGGACCAGCTGATGATGCTGGACATCCCCGACGCGGTGCTGCCGTTCAGAAGGAAGCAGGACATCGCCCGGGGGATCCTGGACCGCACCAGGTCCGACATGACCACGGCGGCCCTCATGCTCCCCGAC
>CAYZSQ010000208.1:0-1836 GCA_964479785.1 uncultured Methanomassiliicoccales archaeon | reverse complement strand
ACGGACCCGGTGGGCTTCTTCCTCCTGACCTTCGGCTTGGGCTTCGGGGCCTCGGGCGCCGCCTCCGGGGTCTCCTCCGGAGCCTGCTCCGCCGCGGTTGCCACGTCCTCGGCGGGTGCCCCCCTGGCCTCCTGTTTCCTGTCGCCCACCCAGATGCCGCCGGCGGTGGATACCTCCGTCCTGCACACGGTCACATCGCCGATGTCGAAGGTCTCCGTGACCTCGGCCCTGACGAACCTGAGGGGGGTGCCCCTGCGGTACACCGCATAGGAGTCCCCGACGGGCTTCCCCATGGGGAGCCCGATGTTGTTGAAGAACAGGACCTGCCTGGGCTTGTGGCGGAAAACCTCCTGTCCGTCGATGATGAGTGTGAAGGGCTCCAGCGGCGACACCCCCGCGGACGTCAGGTCCAGGGTGGAGGAGCGGGTCTGCCTGCCCCCTCCCCGGGGAGCGGAGTCCAGGCGTCCCATCGGGATCACGCCGGAGGGGCAGTCGATGGCGACCTCGAACCTGGCGTTGGCGTCCGAGGCGTACCTGGGGACGTACAGCAGGAACCCGCGGTCCTTGAAGTTGATCTTCGGGCTGACCGATCCGAAACCCGTCTGGACATCCCCCGCCTTGGGAGCCTCCCTGCGGCCCTGGTCCCTCCTCACCTTCTGGGGTGCGGGGGCCTGTGCCCTGTCCTTCTCTGAGAAGAATTCCTCGAAGCTCATGTCGGAGATGTCCTTGCGCCCGTCCATTCTAACCACTCGACCCCTCCGTAACCCCACTGTATAATTAATCATAGCGAGGGCGAGGGCACTATATGACTCCATCTGCCTGGGAGCGTGTACTCATCCGACCGCGACGGTTCCCCGGGACGTTGAGGCGACCGCAAGACAAACGTCCATCCCTTCACATCTGTAGCGCTCGAATGTACACGGTTCGATTGAGAAACCCTTATATCGGAAACGGATGTAAGGAGTTTCCCGTTGATTTGACATGAAGTTGATTTTCGTCAGCGGAGGCGTGATCTCAGGGCTCGGGAAGGGGATAACCGCATCCTCCATCGGGAAGCTGCTGGAGTCGCGGGGCATCAAGGTGTCGGCGATCAAGATCGACCCGTACCTGAACATCGACGCGGGAACGATGAATCCCTACGAGCACGGGGAGGTCTACGTGCTGGACGACGGAGGGGAGGTGGACCTGGACCTGGGGAACTACGAGAGGTTCATGGACCTCCATCTGACCAGGGACCACAACATCACCACCGGCAAGGTCTACCGCTCGGTCATCGAGAACGAGAGGCACGGCGACTACCTGGGCAAGACCGTGCAGATCATCCCCCACATCACCAACGAGATCAAGCGCAGGATCACCTCCGTGGCCAGGGACTCCGGGGCCGACGTGGTGATCGTCGAGCTGGGCGGCACAGTGGGCGACATGGAGTCCATGCCCTTCCTGGAGGCCGCCAGGCAGCTGGGCAGGGACCTGGGCCGCGAGGAGAACGTGATGTTCATCCACACCACCCTCATCCCGATCATGGGGTCGGTGGGCGAGGAGAAGACCAAGCCCACCCAGCACTCCGTGAAGGAGCTCATGTCCATAGGCATCAGGCCGGACGTCATCGTGGGCAGGTGCTCCGAGCCCCTGAGCCCCGCCGCCGTGTCGAAGATCGCGATGTTCTGCGACGTGCCCGAGAAGGCCGTCATATCCACACCGGACGCCCGCTCCATCTACGAGGTCCCGCTGAACCTGGAGAGGCAGGGCGTGGCCGACTACATCATCGAGAGGATGAAGCTGGGCCCCATGACATCCAGGAGGGACATGGACGCCTGGGAGAGGTTCGTCAGCAGG
>CAYZSQ010000207.1:0-1840 GCA_964479785.1 uncultured Methanomassiliicoccales archaeon | reverse complement strand
GTGCCCGGCCAAACCGTTTCGGACTTGGAGACCTCCGCGTCGGTGCCCCGCCGATCGACGGCGGTCTCCTGGCCCAACCATTTTCTACTCAAAAACGAGTGGAGAATGCATGATTCCGAGACCGGTTCTCCCGGAGGACGGGCGTGTGACGGGCGAATACGTCCTGGCCGTCCTCCGCATAGTCATGGGGTTCATGCTGATCTGGGCGTTCCTGGACAAACTCCTCGGCCTCGGATTCCCCACAGGCTCCGATGCGGCCGTCATAAACGGCGGGTCCCCCACGGAGTACTACCTGACGTACCTGGTCTCCGGCCCCTTCGCCAGCCTGTACGAATCGCTGGCCGGCAATGCGGTCCTGGACATCCTCCTGATGGCGGGACTCCTGCTGGTGGGTGCCGCCATGGTGGCGGGGGTGTCGTCCAGACTGGCCACGCTGGGCATGTGCGTCATGATGGCCGTGATGTTCACGATGGAGATCCCCCCGGAGGACAACCCCCTGGTGGACTACCACGTCATATACATACTGGCCGCTCTGGCGGTGTACCTGCTGGGCGGATTCGGCCGCCTGAGTCTGGCGAAATACTACGATAGCCTGCCGGTGATACGGGACCACGGTCTCCTCAGATGAGGCGGCTGCGCACCAGTCAGATGCTGTAGATCCCGAAGGTGTCCAGGAGTCCGCCAACCAGGATGAACATGAGCAGCACCGGGCAGACCCACTTGACCATGAAGACGAACGACCTGATGATCCTGGACCCGTTGCCCTCTCCGATCTCGTCGGTGATGATCCTCGTGTCGATGATGTGGCCGACCACCACGCAGGTGAGGATGGCCACCACCGGCATCAGCAGCGAGTTGGAGATGAAATCGAAGAACTCCAGGAACGTGCGGCCCAGGATCTCGATGCCCGCCAGCGGCCCGTACCCGGCACATGACAGCGTCCCGAGGACCAGTATCAGGACCATGCACAGGCCGCAGGCCACCTTGCGACGCAATCCCAGATGATCCTTCATCACCGACACCACCACCTCCATTATGGAGATCGACGAGGTCAGCGCGGCTATCATCGTCAGCAGGAAGAACGCCATCCCTATGACCTGGCCGGCCGGCATGGACCCGAACACCAGCGGGATGGTCTCGAACATCAGGCCGGGGCCGCTGGACATCCCGACGCCGGCGAACATCACCACCGCCGGGACCACCATGAGCCCGGCCAGGAACGCCACCGACGTGTCCATGAGACATATGGTGCGGCAGGAGCGGGGGATGCACACATCCTTCTTCAGATACGATCCGTAGGTGATCATTTGCCCCGACGCCAGGCACAGCGAGTAGAAGAGCTGGCCCAGAGCGGCCAGGACCGTCTTCATCGAGAGCTGGCTGAAATCCGGCATGAGATAGAACGACAGCCCCTCGGAGATGCCCGGCAGGGTCATCATGTAGACGCAGATGCCGATGAGCAGCACGAAAAGGAAGGGCATGAGGATCTTGCTGAACCTCTCCACGCCCTTCTGGACGCCGGAGATGACGATGAGCGCGGTCAGGGCCGCAAAGATCAGGAACCACGTCATGGGGCTGTCGAACAGCCCGTCCAGGGACATGGACGAGAAGTCCTCGAAATACGATCCGCCCGAGAGCTCGGCCCCTGCGCCGGTGGCGTACTCCACGAAGTACTTGGTGACCCAGCCGCCTACGACACAGTAGTACGGCAAGATCAGCATGGGCACCAGGGCGGCGAGCCACCCCACGAACCTGTATTTCCGGCACAGGTCGGTGAAGGCCTCGATGCTGGACTTCCCGGTGCGCCGCCCTATGGCCACCTCCATCATCATCAGCGTGA
>CAYZSQ010000206.1:0-1848 GCA_964479785.1 uncultured Methanomassiliicoccales archaeon | reverse complement strand
GTGTCCGTGGCCATGGTGGGCGCCGTGGGCGCCGGGAAGACCACCATGATGCTGGCCGCCGTGGGCACCATCACGAGGTTCGCCAGGACCAGGGACGTGACCGTGGAGGCGGTCACCCCCGGGATATCCAGGCAGGCGGTCATGGCCAAGGACGTGGCCCCCAGGACCGCCCCCGGGGAGCTGGACAGCGAGTGCCTGTTCCTCAGGTCCAGGACCATGGCCGACAAGGAGCTGATCATCAACGACATCTCCGGCCAGGAGTTCGAGCCCAGGGAGGGCAAGACCCTGTTCGAGGAGTACTACAACTACACCGACGGCATAGTCTTCGCATTCGACCCGGTGATGCTGGCCAGGCAGAGGAGGGGCGCCACTCCGATGGAGGTGTTCGAGTCCTTCCACTTCATGTTCGCCCAGATCACCGGCACCAGCCCCAACCGGCCCTCGGATGTGCCCATGGCCATCGTCGCCACCAGGAACGACGTCATGTCGCCGAGGCTGAAGGACTCCGACGTCCGGGGGTTCCTGGAGGAGAACGGGCAGGGGGACTTCGTGAAGGTGGTGGAGTCGCTGTTCACCCAGGTGAACTACTTCGCCGTATCCTCCACCGGGGTCGACTGCGACTCCGCCGCCAGGCCGTTCTGGTGGATCGTGTCCCTCACCGACAAGGAGCTGGCCGACGCCGTCCCCATCGAGATGCGGTGAAGACCGGTCCGGGAACGATCCCGGGCCGATCCCTCTTCACGATCCCGCAGGGGCCATCGCCCCTCGCGGACCCATCCTGTGTCCGACCCATCTGTACCTGGCGTCCCTGTAGGTCCCCACCTTCTCGATCATCCCGTCCGACCTGAGGTCCGCCAGGGCGGCCTCCACGGTCCGGGGGCTGACGTCCGGAAGCGCCGCGCAGATCTGCCTCTTGGACACCGGAGCCAGGCTGTTCTCCACCACCCGGGCCACCCGGTCGTGCTTGCTCAGCCTCCCGTCGTCGGTGACGGCGAAGCGGGTGTCCAGGTCGATGTGGCATTCGAGGAGGCTGCGGAGGAAGTACCGGACGAATGGGACGTACGTCCACCGGTTCTCCCGCCATCCCGCGGAGGACTCCCCCAGGGCCCTGTAGTAGGACCCCTTGGTCAGCGAGATGCGCTCGTCCAGGGACACGTACCTGCACACGTCGAATCCGCTGTTGTATAGCATTGCGGTAGTCAGCAGCCTGGACGTCCTGCCGTTCCCGTCCTGGAAGGGATGGACGCACAGGAAGTCCAGGATGGCGCAGGGGATCAGGAGCAGGGGCTCCATCCCCTGGTCCCTGGCGTCCATGTAGGCGAGGAACAGCTGTTCCATGGCGTCGGGGGTCTCCGATGCCGGGACCGGGACGTAGACGACCTCCCTCCTCCCCTGGGAGACGCTGACGATGGCGTTGTCAGCGGTCTTGTAGCGGCCCCCTCCGCGGATGGTGTGGGACATCATCGTCCTGTGGAGCCCCAGCACGGTGGCCTCGTCCAGGTCGAAGGCCGAGGGATCCGTGTGGATCGCCGACAGGGCGTCGCGGTACCCGGCGATCTCGCTCTCGCCGTGGGTCCGGGGGGCGTCGTTCCTCAGCACGATGTCCGCAAGGCGCTGGTCGCTGGTGACGATCCCTTCGATCTCGTTGGAGAACTTGACCGAGTTCAGCTTGGCCATCCCCTCTATCCTGGAGAACTGCGCCCGGTACCTGGATGCGCGGACTCCGTTGAGGGCGTTGATCTCCCTGATCCTGGCGATCAGTTCGGGGATGTCCGGGGGGAGGGGCCCGCGGACCTCCGAGAAGTCGAAGACGTGCATGGGTGGTGAAAGGATTTACTCACTATTTAT
>CAYZSQ010000205.1:0-1851 GCA_964479785.1 uncultured Methanomassiliicoccales archaeon | reverse complement strand
GAGGCCACCTCCATCGAGCAGGCCGGCGGCTGCGCCGTGGGCCTCAACGGGACCATCGTCGGCTACGGCGCCGACGCGGAGGAGAGGTTCTCCCAGGCGCTCATGCAGGTGGGGCAGTGGATCACCGACGAGTCCGGCTGCCTGCTGGGCCACATCAAGGCCGCCATCGTCAGGGAGGACGGCAGCGGGATCACCCTCAACCTGACCGACATGGAGAACGGCGTGGAGCACCACGGCACCCTCGGCCCCCAGGACAGGGTCGGCTTCACCTTCATGTGCGCCGTCCTGGACGTGGACGAGCACGAGCTCCGGCACAGGATGTACCACGCCATCGACGACACCGGCCTGAGGTACGAGCTGGAGGAGCAGGTGGAGTGCCACTGCCACGACCACGGGCACCATCACGATGATGGTCACCACCACGGGCACGGCGAGGGATGCCGCTGCCCGGAGTGCGAGGCCGAAAAGGGCAAGGAAAGCAGGCCTGAGGGGAAGAAGTCGTTCCTCGACAGGCTGAGGAGGAAGAAGGAATGAGATACGGAATATCCCTGGACATCGGCACCAGCGGGACCAGGGGACATGCGGTCGAGCTCGACACCGGCAGGATCATATCCACGTCGGTGACCGAGTGCCATCCGCTCCCAGGGGCGAACATCATGGACCACCTCACGTTCTGCATCAACGTGGGGACCGAGGTGGCCCACAAGATCCTGATCGACACGGTGAACAAGCTGATCGCCACCCTGGGAATAGACCTGAACCAGGTGGACAGGGTGAGCATCTGCGGGAACCCCATACAGCTGTCCCTGTTCCAGGGCATCCCCGTGGACGACCTGGCCTTCGCCGGCGAGAACGCCCACAAGGCCAGGGGCATCGTGGAGCAGAAGAGGAACGCCGGGGTGTTCTCCGCCGTGGACGTGGGGCTGAACGTCAGGGACGGATGCGAGCTCCTGGTGCCCCCCGCCATCAGGCACGAGATCGGGGCCGACGCCCTGGCCATGATGTACAAGAGCGGCTTCCTGGAGCAGAAGGAGAACTGCCTGGTCACCGACTACGGCACCAACGCCGAGATGGCCCTGAAGATCGGGGACGACATCTACACCGGCTCCGCCGCCGCAGGACCCGCCATGGAGGGACAGTCCATCAAATGCGGGATGCTGGCCGGACCCGGGGCCATCAGCGACCTGGAGTACGACTTCAGGTGGGTCACCAAGATCCTGGACGACGACATCATCCCCAGGGACGGGGACAAGGTGGACTTCGGCCTGGAGCTGATCGAGGAGAACGGCCCCATGCACGGCAGGGCCAAGGGCATCACCGGCACCGGCGTCATCGCCGCGGTGGCTGTGGCCCTGGATGAGCACCTCTGGAGGAAGGGCAAGCTGCAGACCTCCGACGGCAGGCTGCACTTCCAGGACGGTGTCTACATCGACTCCTCCGACGTGTCCGAGGCCCTCAAGGCCATCGGGGCCATGCGCGCGGGGCACTTCACCCTGCTGGAGCACGCCGGGATCAAGTTCAGCGAGCTGGACATCATGTACATGGCCGGCGCCTCCGGGACCTACGTGGACGCCGTCAAGGCCCGCGACGTGGGCCTCCTGCCCCCGTCCTGCGGCACCATCTACCAGTACGGCAACACCTCCCTGGCCATGGCCACGGACATCCTGAGGCAGCCCGAGCTCCTGGACACCCTCCAGGACATCGCCAACGGCATCAGGGCCAACCACATCATGTTCGCCGGGGACAAGATCTTCGAGCAGATCTACACCCAGGAGCTGGCCCTCTGCGACGAGGGGATGCCCATGGAGATGTACAACAAGAACAACGCCATGGTGGGCATCCAGGAGCTGC
>CAYZSQ010000204.1:0-1855 GCA_964479785.1 uncultured Methanomassiliicoccales archaeon | reverse complement strand
TCTGTTTCCTCCGGTCGCCCCGCGCGACCACTCCCCGCCGCCGCTGTACCTGCACTGGCGGGATCGTCCCTGGGAACCATCTTTAACCCGCAGTCACATGGCCCAGCATGAAGGAGGAGATCGGCGACCCGCACGAGGGGTTGCCGGACAGGCTCGTACTATACCCGGACCTTATGGAGACAAACCCAGCGCAGCGGATCGGCTTCGGATGGCGGTGATTACGGATGAGCATTTTCGACGAGCGCAACCTGTCCATGATGATGGACCTCTACGAGATGACCATGTCCAACGGCTACTTCCTGGAGGCCGACAGGGAGGACACGGCGACCTTCGACGTGTTCTTCAGGAGGGTCCCCGACAACGGGGGGTTCGCCATCTTCGCCGGGCTGGAGCAGGTCGTCGACTTCATCGAGCACATGCGCTTCGGCCCCGAGGACATCGACTACCTGAACTCCCTTGGCATGTTCGACGAGGGGTTCCTGGAGTATCTCTCCAGATATCGCTTCACCGGGGACGTGCACGCCTTCGACGAGGGCACCGTGATGTACCCCGACGAGCCCGTCATCACCGTCACCGCCCCCATGATAGACGCCCAGCTGGCGGAGACCGCCATCCTGGCGCAGGTGAACCACCAGTCCCTCATAGCCACCAAGGCCAGGAGGATCGTCAGGGCGGCCCAGGGCCGCGGCGTCTCCGACTTCGGCGCCCGCAGGGCCCACAACATGGACGCGGCGGTCTACGGCGCCAGGGCGGCCTACATCGGCGGTGTGGACGGCAGCGCCACCGTGCTGGCCGGGCAGATGTTCGGGATCCCGGTCAGCGGCACCATGGCCCACAGCTGGGTGATGTACCACGACTCCGAGTTCGAGGCCTTCAGGAGATACGCCGAGACGTATCCGGACGACACCGTGCTCCTGATCGACACCTACGACGTCCTCAGGTCCGGGACCCCCAACGCCATACGCTGCGCCAAGGAGGTCCTGGAGCCGATGGGCAGGCGGCTGAGGGGCGTGCGGCTGGACTCCGGCGACCTGGCGTATCTGACCAAGGAGGTCCGCAGGATGCTGGACGACGCCGGCCTGGAGGACTGCAGGATCATCGCCTCCAACAGCCTCGACGAGTACAGCATCGCCTCCATCATCGACCAGGGGGCACGCATAGACGCCTTCGGGGTGGGCGAGAGATTGATCACCGCCAAGAGCGACCCGGTCCTGGGGGCGGTGTACAAGATCGCCGCCGTCACCAAGGACGGGGTCTGCCGGCCCACCATCAAGGTGTCCGAGGCGGTGGAGAAGATCACCAACCCCGGGAGGAAGAGGGTCTACCGCATCTACGACTCCACCGGCCACGCCACCTCGGACCTCATAACGCTGGAGGACGAGGAGGTCGACATGTCCAGGCCCTACCCCTTCGTGGACCCCGTGAGGCCGTGGAAGAGGATGTCCTTCAGGGACTGCACCGCCAGGGAGCTCCTGCACCCCGTGATCGTCGGCGGCAGGAGGGTGTCGCCACCCAGGGACCTGCGGGAGATCAGGGACTACGTGGACAGGCAGCTGAGGGACGAGATCTGGCAGGAGGAGCAGAGGTTCGATAACCCCCACGTCCACCATCTGGACATGAGCCCCGCCTACTTCGAGTTCAAGATGGACCTGCTCAGGCGGGCGGGCGAGTTCTAAGAATCTTAGTTTTTTCGAATCCGTGATTATTCCGGGGTCGGAGTTTTGCGGAATCCGTGAGAATTTGACAGTAGGGGATTTCTCGATTCCGTGATAACTATTTAACTATCGAATCCCATTCCAGAATCATGGAGCTCCGTCGGAAGGCATTGGACGAACTATCGGCATGGAAGGAGAGG
>CAYZSQ010000203.1:0-1882 GCA_964479785.1 uncultured Methanomassiliicoccales archaeon | reverse complement strand
TATTATCTCGATGTGAGATAATCAGCAGGATAATCGATGCGACCGCCCCGACGATGCCGCCGTCGGATGCACGCGCGCCCACGCTCACATATAAATGAAAGAACGGGATGGGCTCCGATATGCGGATAGCGGCGGTACTGAACGACAGATGCCAGAACAAGAAATGCAACCAGGAGTGCGCCAAGTTCTGCCCCCTGAACAGGACGGGCGTGGAGTGCGTCACGTTCGGCGAGAGGGGCAAGCCCATCATCTCCGAGACCCTGTGCCAGGGATGCGGCATCTGCGTCAACAAGTGCCAGTTCGAGGCCGTGAAGATCATCGGCCTGGCCGACGAGCTCAAGAGCGAGATGATCCACCAGTACGGCGAGAACTCCTTCAGGCTCTACAGGCTCCCGGTCCCCAAGAAGGGGCTGGTCACAGGCATACTGGGGCCGAACGGCATCGGGAAGACCACCGCCATCAGGATGCTGTCCGGCAGCGAGGTCCCCAACCTGGGGAACTACGAGAACCCCCCGTCCAGGGAGGAGGTCCTCAGGCACTTCGCCGGCACCGAGCTCCACGACTACCTGGAGAGGGTCTACGCCGGGAGGATCAGGGTCGCCATCAAGCCGCAGTACGTGGACAAGATCCCCCTGACCGCCAAGGGCGTGGTCAGGGACCTGCTGTCCAACGTCCAGGAGCGCATGTCCATCGACGAGGCCGCAGAGGCCTTCGACCTGACCGAGGTCATCGACAGGGACATCTCCAAGCTCTCCGGCGGGGAGCTGCAGAGGGTGGCCATGGCCGCCACCATGATGAGGGAGGCCGACGTGTACTTCTTCGACGAGCCCACCTCCTACCTGGACATCTACCAGAGGGTCAGGATGGCCCGTCTGATCAAGGAGCTCAGCGCGGACAAGCAGGTCATGGTCATAGAGCACGACCTGGCCATCCTGGACTTCCTGGCCGACAACGTGAACGTGGTCTACGGCTCCGAGGGGGCGTACGGGGTGTTCACCCTGGCCAGGCAGGTCAGGACCGCCATCAACGTCTACCTGGACGGGTACCTCCCGGAGGAGAACATCAGGTTCAGGGACAGGCCCATCGAGTTCGAGGCCTCCCCGCCCAGAGGGGACTGGCAGACAGCCGACCTGATCTCCTTCGACTCGCTGAGGAAGGACTTCGGGGAGTTCCGGCTGGACATCACCGGCGGGGCTGTGAAGATCGGGGAGTCCGTGGGGATCGTTGGGCCAAACGCCACCGGCAAGACCACCTTCGTGAAGATGCTGGCGGGACAGATCGAGGCGGACTCCGGCAGCATGGACAACAAGGTGAAGGTGGCCTACAAGCCGCAGTACATCTCCGGAGACTTCGACGGGACGGTGGGGGACCTGCTGTACGCCAGGGCCTACGACACCGTCACATCCGGTTTCTTCAACGGAGAGGTCATCGAGCCACTGGGGATCAAGTACCTCATGGACAAGCAGGTGGCCAACCTCTCCGGCGGGGAGCTGCAGAGGGTGGCCATCACCCTGTGCCTGGCCACCGAGGCGGACATGTACCTGTTCGACGAGCCCTCGGCGTACCTGGACTCCAACCAGAGGATGAACGCGGCCAAGACCATCAGGCGCATGATGGAGAAGACCGGCCGCAGCGGCATGATCGTCGACCACGACATCTACTTCCTGGACATGGTGTCGGACTCCATGATGGTCTTCGGCGGCGAGCCGGGGCACCACGGCGTGGGGGACGGGCCCTTCGACATGAGGGAGGGCATGAACAGGTTCCTGGGAGCGGTGGACATCACCTTCCGCAGGGACGCGGACACCCACAGGCCCAGGATCAACAAGCCCGAATCCAGGCTGGACCGGGAGCAGAAGTCCAAGGGCGAGTACTACTACGC
>CAYZSQ010000202.1:0-1923 GCA_964479785.1 uncultured Methanomassiliicoccales archaeon | reverse complement strand
ACGTTGTACCCGGTCATGCGCTTGTACCTGCCGATGGCGTCCACATAGGTGTATCCGCGGAGGTGTCCCACGTGGAGGTACCCTGTGACCCCGGGGTACGCGAAGATGATCATGAACTTGGGCCTGCCGTCCTGCCTGTCGGACCTGTCCAGCCCCGCCTCCTGCCAGCGGCTCTGCCATTTAGCCTCGATGCTGCTGTAATCGTTAGCCATTTCGATCCCTTTGCTATACACGCGCGTATAATAGGGTTGATTAAATAGTCTGGCATCCGGCCGCCGTGTGACCGTCCGTCGGACACGGTCGTGTCTGACGGGCCGAGGCGGAACCCCGACCGTCTGGGATGCCTGTTTGATACGTCAGACAAATCGGGTGTGACGGCGTTATACGCCGTCGGACACCGCCCACGATCATGATTAGTTTTAAGTGTAAACAGACGTTATACTACCATGTTGAGGGCACGGAATAGGTCTGTGCCCCCGTGGATTCTTCGGAATTCGGGGGAAATCGATACATTTCCTCCGAAAACCGTGTGTCTGACGGGTGTCGGACAAGTTTAAATATAACGTATGACATAGAGTATGACAGCAAGCGGGAAGGGATGGGAAAACTCTCTCTTGCGACAAGGAAGGATGGAGAATGACCGACGAGGCGATGAGAGTCACGCTCAGGATGGGACCTGATGTCATCCAGATGATGGAGGACTTCATGGGTGAGCATGACATCGAGAACAGATCGGACTTCATCCGCGAGGCCATCACGGGATACATATCGTCCCGGCAGAACCCCCAGGGTATGACGGCCTCAGAAGGCGGGATCTTCGTCCGCCTCAGCGAGCTCCACATGGATGCTCTCCAGCAGCTGGTCCAGCGCGGGATATGCCTGGACGAGGAGGAGTTCATCCGCCGGTGCGTCCTGGAGAAGATCGTCCCGAGGACGATCGAGGAGGAGGCCTACGCCGAATCCTTCAGGACGGCACAGAGGAACGCCGCGCTCAAGTGAAGAAAAAAGGGATGGGAAACCAGCATCCGTGGTCCGGATGGGAACTGCCTCGGCAGAGGGCCCGGATGCTATTGAAACACCTTCGAACGAAAGGAAAGATCGGGTGATGCACATGACAGGGAACGACATGGAGATCGCGGCAGGACCGCGCATAGCGGTCGTCGGGGTCGGCGGTGCCGGATGCAACGTCGTCGGCGCCTTCTACGATTCGCTCTGCTCAGTGGACACCATCGCGATCAACACCGACAAGGATGCCCTGCACAGGACCGGCGCTGACCGCAAGATCTACATCTGCAAGGAGGTCCTGAAGGGCGAGGGAGCCCGCGGGGACGCCGCCATCGGCAAGAAGTGCGCGGACATCCACAAGGAAGAGATCAAGCAGGCCCTGGCCGGACACGACTTCGTGTTCGTCATCGCGGGTCTCGGCGGAGGCACCGGAACCGGAGCCGCGTCGGTGGTCATCGACGCCGCCCAGTCTCAGAACATCACCACATTCGCAGTGGCGATCAACCCCTTCTCCTTCGAGGGGAGGAGGAAGGAGGTCGCCAGAGAGGGCTACAGGCACATCAGGGCCGTCTGCGAGCGCACCGTGCTGGTGGACAACGACCTGGTGCTGACCAGGATGCCCGACCTCACCATGGACCGTGCCTTCGGTGCGGTCAACAGGAGCATAATGAAGCATGTCATGGACTGCGTCGCCTCGATGGAGAGGACCATCGCCGACGAGTTCTCCAGGCAGAAGCCCGTCAGGGCCGCGGAGACGGTCCCCGCGAAGGACGCGGAGTACCCGATCCAGATGCTCATCAGCGCTTGAAACGGCTTCCATCACGCTTTTCTCCCCCAGCGGGAGGGCGCCGCCCTCCCGCACCTCTGTTTCCTCCGGTCGCCCCGCGCGACCACTCCCCGCCGCCGCTGTACCTGCAC
>CAYZSQ010000201.1:0-1955 GCA_964479785.1 uncultured Methanomassiliicoccales archaeon | reverse complement strand
CGACGACGACAACGGCCAGAGGCCTGGTGTTCATCGGCATTTGGCATCAACCCTCAGTATTACGAATATGTAATTAAGTAATACCGCTATGAGCGATGGCGTATATATCGATAACGGGACGAGTCGAACATCCGAATGCAGGAATCGGGGAACGTGTGGTCCGAGACCCCTCATCATGGACGTTCCTGTGATCCGAAGCTTGCTTCGCTAGTGTTATCTAACCTACACCCGTTCTGGAACCATGGACGACCAGGCCGTGACAAATCCGAGGGAGACTCCTCGCTGGAAGATGGGGAAGTTCGCGATGCTCCTCTACGGTGCGCTCTTCCTCATCACCGTCATCCTGGCCGTCGCCGGGGTGTTCCTCGGGAGCTCCGAGAACCTGATTCTGTCGGCGCCGATCATCGTCATCATGGTCCTGATCATCCTGACCGACCGGAAGTACGTCCACATCCCGCCGGCCCTGGTACTCATGATGATGTGCACGTTCTACCTGATGCTCATCGGCAGGATGACGACGGCCTCCATGGACTTCACAATGGTCTGCTCGTTCCTCGCCGGCGTCAACTTCGGACTGCTGGGTCTGATCCTGGTGTACATGCTGCTCAAGTCCATGCCCGGAGTCAGGGACGAGAATCCCGGACTAGTGTCGTTCATCGTCGTCTCGGTATCCATAGCGCTGTTCACGCTGCTGAAGCTGATTCAGTACGCCGTGTCCCTGGTGTGGACGGACATGACCGGGGTGCTCCTGGACCCCATGATGTACGAGCTCGTGCTGGTGATTCTGGGGAGTCTGATGGTCGGCGTCCTGTACCACACAGACAGGAGGCACCTGCTGTTCGAGCACACCCTCAACTTCTTCATGGAGGAGAACTCGGAATTCCTGGGTCTGGAGGAGAAGAGGAAGACCGACATGACCGAGCTGATAGAGATGGGGGAATCCGGGACACTGGAGTTCAAGTCCACCCTCCGCACGAACCTCGAGACCGGCGAGGTGGACAAGAGGATGGAGAAAGCCGTCCTCAAGACGATCGTGGCCTTCCTGAACAGCAACGGCGGCAGCCTGATGATCGGCGTAAACGACGACGGGGAGATCGTGGGGGCTGACCTGCAGAGCTTCGCCAACAGAGACAAGATGGGGCTCCACCTGACTAATCTCATCTCCTCGCAGATAGGCAACAGCTTCCTCCCCTACATCTCCTTCGACATGGTGGACTTCGAAGACAAGGTCGTTATCTGGGTGAGGTGCCTGGTGTGCCCGGAGCCGGTGTTCCTGAGGGACGGGAAGGTCGAGGTGTTCTACGTCCGCTCCGGCCCGTCCACCGTGGAGCTCACCGGCATGAGCCTGATCGACTACGTCAACAACCGCAGGAAGGATATGACCAGGCTGGGCAGGCTGTTCGACTGAGCCCGGGCCCCGCATCCGGAGGACGCGACGGGACCCGGGGCGGGTCCGCTCAGTCCCCCTCTTCCTTGGAGAGGTGGAGGGCCCTCTTGGCCTTGGACAGCGACCTGGAGATGATCAGCGTCATGGCGACGGCGATGACCGTGACCACCACCGCGTACACGAGCATCCCCCATATCTCGCCGTCCTCCGGGAAGACCTCCGCGATGGCGGCCTTGATGGCCTCGTTCCATGCCAGGGCCGCGACGAGCCCGAAGGCGGCGGTGATGAGGGAGGCGAAGGTCTCCAGCAGCTGCACCTTGAATTCGTCCGATTTCGCAGTCATGGACTATGCTATTGATAGTTCAGAGTTAAACCCATCGGAGAACAGGTGCGGGGGGTGGGATTCGAACCCACGGATCACTAAGAACGGGATCTTAAGTCCCGCGCCTTTGGCCGGCTCGGCTACCCCCGCGCAGGGCTTCCGTATCCGACGTCGATTTATAACGGTTCCAAGGCCGCGGGCTTCTCCCTATATACACATAACGGGATTCCTACGGCATGTCCCACA
>CAYZSQ010000200.1:0-1964 GCA_964479785.1 uncultured Methanomassiliicoccales archaeon | reverse complement strand
CTTTCCTTCTCCCCGTCGCCTGTACGAGAACGTCACCTCGGACACCGGGCCCTTCCTGAGGTTCGCGGTCATCTCCCCCTCGAAGGCGGCCCTGTCGATGTCCCCCTCCACCAGGAAGCCCGCCCTGCACAGCCCCACGGAGTCCCCGGGCAGCGGGACGTTGTGGCCGCTGTCGGTGTAGGCCTCCAGGACGTTCGAGATCCTCTCCACCGCCTTCAGGACGTCCAGCGGGATGCGCCCGGACGACGGGTGCATGACGAACAGCAGCTCCTCCGAGGCCATGATGTCCGGCATGATCCCCGAGAAGCCGTCCTCGATGGAGCACCGGCCGGGGGTCTCGGTGAGGCACCGCACGCACCCCCTGCACCGCCTTATGCCCAGTCCCCTCAGGTGCACGGCCCCGTCGCAGGGGATGTCGGAGAGCACCATCCTATCCATGGTACCAGATTGCCCTCCGATCTATTTCAAGGGCCCGCGGCCCCCGCTCAGTCGAAGAACGCCAGTATGGAGTTGAGCTCCCTGTCCGCGGAGTTCCTGGTGCCGACCCTCCTGGCGTCGTACCTGGGGGGCCTGCCGGGGGCGTTCAGCTGCTGCTTCGGCTTGGGTATGATCAGCGTCTGCCTGTAGTACGTCATTTGCGTCTCCTGCAGCCTCGGCGACTGCGTATCATACATGGGCGTGGGGGTATAATAACTGCTGGCTGTAATGTTTGTAATATCTGTAATATTTGTAATCCGCGTAATCTTCGATATGGCATGGCACGGGAATGGGAACGGCGCACGGCATGACCGCTGGGATCGGAAACGAAGAGGAGGATGCGCCGACGGGGAGGCGCGTCACTCGATGTAGAACGTGTTGAGGACGCTCAGGCCCTCGTCGGTGACTGCGTACTTCCCGGTCAGGTCGTCCTTCCTGATCCAGCCGTACCTCATCCACTTGGTGATGAAGTCCCTCTGGTAGTACACCGCCTCGATCTGCTTCTGGTTCTTGTCCGGGTCGCCGGCCCCGGTGTCCCTGTACCATATGCCGGCCTCCTTCAGGGCGGGCACCATCCCGCCGCTGGTGATCGACTCCTTGGACTGGGCCCTCTCGTGGAGCAGCCTGAGCCCGCGGACGAGGTGCTCCTCCGGCATGGAGATGCTGTACATCGGCATGGCCCTCGGAGGATAGGTGGTCTTGGTCAGGCCCACCGGCTGTCCGTCGATGTAGTAGACATCCCGTATGCGATCGTTGGGTACGGTGTACTCCTTGGTGTTCACCGAGAAGGGGATCGTGCCGGGGACCATCATGGACGCCACGGCGGAGGCCGCCGCGTACTCCGGGGACCCGGCCGATACGTTGACGTAGACCTCGCAGTCCTCCTCCGAGCGGTTCTCCGCCTGGATTATGGCCAGGACCGTCCGGAGCATCACCGAGAAGTCGCTGACCCGGGCGTTGTGGACCTCGATCTCCACCGGACGGGGGGACTCCTGCTCCAGGCGCTCGATGACGCGCTGGCAGAAGCCGTCGTAGGTCCTGGCCTCCTCGGACTCCGGGTCCTTCAGATAACGGATGATGTGGATCTTGTTGATCTCGTAGTAGAGCGTCGGCTCCACCACCTTCGAGGTCTCGAAGGTCACACATGCAACCATTATCCTCTTCTTGCGGCCAGACGGCAAAGTGCATCCCATATGGTGATTGGCGCCCGGATATAAATAACTATCATAACGAAAATTATGTCAATTGCAAAAGATACAAACATTACATCGTATTGTTTATATCGTAGAGGCACATACCGTATGCTACGACTTCCCCGGAAGTTCGTCACTCGGTTGAAACCGGGCCGGCCGCACACACCCATCCATCCTGATTCTGGCCGACCTGGTTCCACCACAACACTTTTATCCTACCTACCAATCAAGGGGTTCGACGGACAGGTGGCCTAGTCTGGATATGGCAGCAGCCTCCTAAGCTGCAGGCCGGGG
>CAYZSQ010000199.1:0-1994 GCA_964479785.1 uncultured Methanomassiliicoccales archaeon | reverse complement strand
CCCAGGCCGACGGCTACCACGACGAGATCATCGGCAAGCTGGCGCCGCTGATGGAGCCCAACATGCCCCTGGTGGTGCTGGGCCCGGGCTTCGAGAAGGAGGCCCTGGCGGAGAGCCTGAAGCGGGCCGACCCCTCCGCCTTCGGGAAGGTGCACGTGCACCACACCGGCCAGTGCGGGATGGCCGGGGTCAACGAGCTCATCAGGACCGGCATGGGCGGCCAGGTCCTGAGGGAGTCCGCCGTGGGGGCGGAGATGGAGGCGGTGGAGAGCCTGATGACCGAGATCGCCAGGGACGGGCTGGGCACCTACGGCACCGAGGAGGTCAGGAACGCGGCCGCGTCCGGCGCGGTGGACAGGCTGCTGGTCCTGGACTCCAGGATGAGGGAGCAGGACCTGGACGACATCGTCAGGGCGGTGGAGAGCCAGAAGGGCTCCGTGATAGTGGTCTCCGGGCAGCACGACGGCGGCAGGGAGCTGGCCGCCCTGGGCGGCATGGGGGCCATCCTCAGGTACAGGCTGGATTAAGGCCATTTAAATCTTAAATAGACGCTCGGCATAGGGATTCCCGCACCACACTTCCGCATTGGGATGCACGCGGAGCGGTGAAGGGATGAACATGAAGAGCAAGGAAGAGGTAGTGAGCTGTCTCAGCGCACCCCTCTGCGTCTGCGACTCCACCCTCGGGTCGGGCGAGCAGGCCGCGGGGGCGGTTTTCTCGAACATCGAAAAATACAGGATCGCACAGCTGCTGGACGACGCCGGCGTCCCTCAGATCGAGGCGGGCAACCCCGCCCTGGGCCCCGAGGAGAGGAAATCCGTCAGGCACATCGCCAGAATGGGCCTCAAGGCGTCGGTCATGTCCTGGAACAGGGCCGACCTGGGGGACATCAACGCGAGCATCGACTGCGACGTCGACTCCGTGACCATCGCCCTCTCCGCCTCGAAGCTCTACATGGACAACGTGTACCAGAAGGACGCCCAGTGGGTCCTGGACAAGGTCTACGAGGCCGCCTCCTACGCCGCGGAGCACGGCCTGTACATAGCCGCGGTGGCCGAGGACGCCAGCCGCTCCGACCTGGGGTTCCTCATCGACTTCGCCAAGGTGGCCAAGGAGGCCGGGGCGGACCGCTTCGGGTACAGCGACACCTACGGGGTGGACGATCCCTTCAACTGCAACGAGAAGATCAAGATGATCAGGCAGATCTCCGGCATCGACGTGGAGATCATCACCCACAACGACTTCGGCATGGCCACCGCCAACACCCTCGCGGCCGTCAAGTCCGGGGCCAAGTTCGCCAGGACCACCGCCATGGGCCTCGGGCCCAGGGCCGGGTGCGCGCCCCTGGAGGAGGTCGTCATGACCTCCAGGCACATGCTGGGCATGGACACAGGCATCGACCCCACCAAGCTGCGGGCGGTGGCCGACTCGGTGTCCGCCGCCTCCGGGTTCCAGATCTGGCCCACCAAGCCCTTCATCGGGGGCAAGTGCTTCGCCCAGGAGACCGGCATACTGAACAACCCCGAGTGCACCGAGCCCTACGACCCCGCCGAGGTGGGCATGGAGAGGAGCATCGTCATCGGGAAGCACTCCGTCAGGAACACCGTGGTCGCCGCCATGGCCGCCATGGGCATCGAGCTCAGCAGGAACGAGGCCGAGCAGCTGGTGGTCATGGTCAGGAAGGCCGCCACCATGATGCACCGCTCCCTCTCCGACAGGGAGCTGTTCCTCCTCTACGAGGACATGATGTCCGGCAACAACACCTTCGACGACGACCCCGCGGTCGCCGCCGAGACCCAGTGACATCGGGACACAGACCCCCCTCCCGTGGTCCGGGAGGGGGCACTCTGAATTCCAATGACCTTGGTGTACTGCGACGCGGACTTTAACCCGCAGCACATCCGGCGACCCATGATCAAGACCAAGGTCGGACAGATCATGGCGGACGGCCATCTCTACAGGATCGTGCTGTATCTCTACTTCTCCGGTCGCAG
>CAYZSQ010000198.1:0-1999 GCA_964479785.1 uncultured Methanomassiliicoccales archaeon | reverse complement strand
GGCGGACGGCCCGCTAAGCAGGTCGAAGGCCGTCGCTGAAACTCTTCACTTCTCTGGCCGTCAGGGCCGCCAGCCTCCTCTCCCGATCTTCTGCCGTCCTTCCAGCATCCGCACGGACCTTCCTCTGAGTCTGTGCGAATCGCTATCGTTTGCACATGTATACATTGTAAATATTTATATTCTTCTATTTGTATTTTGCGAAAATATATATGGTAGTTTATATATAACAGTATGATAGGATGGCACTCACAATTGACCGCGGAGACGACGGATTCGAGGGGCTTCCGGCCATGACAGCGGTGTACCTCGCGCTGGTGGAGGATGCGGGCGTGGCGGACATCATGAGGCGCTACTGCAGGTCCAGGGACATCGCCATGATCCGCAGGGGCGTCCCCCTGCGGATATCCAAGGTGGACGAGGTGGTGGCGTTCAAGGCCTTCACGGCCACGTTCATGACCAACGGCCAGAGGTATCCGCTCTACGAGGTCAGGTGCTTCTACGCCCCGGCGCCGACGGACGTGATGTTCGGACCGAAGGTCAGGCCGAGGTCCCTCAGCGACACCAACCTGGCGTACATGCTGGACAGGTTCATGACCCTGGACACCGAGGCCCTGGTGCGCGACACCGGCAGGGCGGTGACGCAGTATTTCGAGCTGGAGGGGTCGTACGACCTGTTCTTCGACGGAACCGACGTCGACTTCGACGGCCTCTCCCGCGCCGAGGAGGCGCAGGGGAAGGTGGCCGTGATGAGATACAGTGGCAAGAGCAAGAGCAGGAGGACCGGGCTGCTCCACAAGGAGGTCATGCACGTGTGCGACGGCAACGGTGTCGGGTACTATATCCGCCCATTCGACGGCGCGACCGCCGATGCCGAGATGGACCTGGCGGCCCTGGATTCACTGATCGACACCATGGATCCCGACAGGACCATCGTCTCCGGCGACAGCAAGTTCTGCGACGTGAGGATACTGGGGAAGCTGATCGACGCCGGCATCGCCGGCGTCACGAAGGTCCCGCGCAGATTCTCCGACGGCCTGCGGGAGAGGATCCGCCAGTCGGCGCTCTCCGGCGAGATGGACGAGTCCCCGGACCATCCGGGGAGGTTCCACTACGACACCCACGACGTCGTCGTGGACGGCGACGGCGTCCCCTTGGGCGACCTCAGGCTCATCGCCTTCCGCTTGCCGAACGGCATACGGCGGGCGGAGAAGTACATCCGGAACCAGGGCCTGAACCGCACCCGCAGGGAGCTCAACAGGATCCGGCACATGCGCTTCCACACCCTGGAGGAGGCCCGCCTGGCTGTGGAGCAGGCCCTGGCGTCGGCGGACGCCGACGCCTACGAGGCCGATGTCGAGTACTCGGAGGACCTGAGGACGCCGGAGGGGGGCCCCCGCCACAGGGCGAGGGTCCTGGATGTCCGCGTTGACGAGGCCCGTGTCCGGAGTGCCGCGGAGAACTACTCCGTGGAGGTGCTGATAACCAACATCCCGTTCGCCGCCGAGGATCAGGCCATCCCCCGCAGGGGGATGACCGCCGACTCGGTGATCGGCAGGTATCTGGCACAGGCGGTCGTCGAGAAGAGGTTCCGGATGATGAAGACCTGTTACGGGATGGCCCACGTGTTCATCCACACGCCGGCCCGCCAGGACGCCATGATAGTCATGAGCGGGCTCTGCGCGAGCATCCAGTCGGCCATGGACGCCAGGTTCAAGCTCTTCCATAAGGTTGGCGACCGTCATCTGACCGTGGAAAGGCTGTGCGACGAGCTGGCGACATCGAGGCTGGGGTTCGACCGCGGGGAGGGGAGGATCTACTTCTCCGGGGATGCGGAATCCCGGGAGCTGTTCTTCCATGCCGTGGATATGCTGGGGGTGGATCTGACCAAGGCGTTCCCGTACGCGTGAGGGCGAATCATGGTTCACGCCATTCCTCACCCCAGCTGATGCTCTCGAGATGATGCCAAAATCAGATCTTCACGCCGTTTTTTGAATTTACG
>CAYZSQ010000197.1:0-1999 GCA_964479785.1 uncultured Methanomassiliicoccales archaeon | reverse complement strand
GCGGGGATGTGACTATGACCTCGTGGACGAGGGTGTCGTGCTGGGCGGTGTGGATCGCGGACGCGAAGGCCCTGTGGGACTTGGAGATGTGGTAGGGCTTCTTCGCCGAGCAGGGGAGCAGGAGGAGAACCCTCTTGTGCTCCGGCTTGCGGTACCCGGCCACCCTGTCCCTGTACCTCCTCAGATCCGGGCGCCTGAGCGCCTGGGTGGAGTTGCAGCAGAACCTGCACCCGGTCGTGGAGCAGGCCTCCTCGGCGTAGGCGTAGGCCTCCTGGTCGTAGAGCCTCAGGAGGGCCACGTTGGAGGGCGACGCGAAGGAGCGCTGGTCCGCCAGCTCCCTGAGCCTGTCGGCCCTGATGAACATCCTGACCCTCTCCAGCTCGGCCTCCATGTCCTCCACGTTCTCCTCTGAGACGTCGCCGCCGACGGCGGCCTCCGCCTCCGGCATCAGGCGCACGCCCCGGAGCCCCGCCGCCACCGGGAGCGAGTCGTCGAACAGGTCCACCCCCATGTACGCCAGGAGCGCCACGGTGGACGGCTCGCCGATGCCCATCATGCAGACCAGCCTGCCGAAGCCGGCGGCCTCCCTGAGCCTCACCACGGCGTCCACCATCCTCCGGGGGTCCTTCCTGAGCTCGTAGGCGTTGGGGACCACCACGACCTCGGTGGACCCGTCGAAGGCCAGGTCCTCGGGGAGGGGGAGCCTGACGACCTCGACGCCGTCCGAGGAGACCCTCTCCCCGGAGAGCCCGGAGGACGCGGTGGTCAGCAGCCCCCGCTCCAGCGGGACCCTGGACCCCATGAGCCTGAGGGTCCTCCCGCCGTCGCCGCGTTCGACGGCGACGTCCCCGTCACCGGAGCGTATCATGGCGGGGGTGGTTACCACCGGCCCGCCGCGGGTGTATTCGCAGACCCTTCCCCTCTGGGACCTGGCGACGATGTCCAACATGGTCCCCGCGACGGATGCGGGGGATATCAACCTTCCGCCAGCGCATCTGGGGCGCGCTCCGGCGCGAAGGTATAAAGTCGCTCGCCCATACAGTCAGCATGGACCTATACGACAAGGACGTTGTATCCATCAGAGACCTCACCAAGGACCAGGTAGAGGGCATCCTGGACCTCTCGGAGAAGATGGTCCCCTACGCCATGGGCGAGAAGACCGAGCGCGCCCTGGACGGCAGGATCCTCGGGAACCTGTTCTTCGAGCCCTCCACCCGCACCAAGCTCTCCTTCGAGAGCGCCGCATACAGGCTCGGGTGCGACGTCATCGACGTGTCGGAGATGTCCATGACATCCATATCCAAGGGGGAGACCCTGGCCGACACCATCAGGATGGTGGACGCCTACTGCGACCTCATCGTCCTGAGGCACCCCTACGAGGGGGCCGCCAGGCTGGCCGCCAACTGCTCCATCAACCCGGTCATCAACGCCGGGGACGGGGCCGGGTCCCATCCCACGCAGACCCTGCTGGACCTCTTCACCATGAGGGAGGCCAAGGGCACCCTGGAGGGGCTCAACATCGTCCTGATGGGCGACCTGAAGTACGGGAGGACCGTCCACTCGCTGGCCGACGCCCTCACCATGTTCGGGGCCAAGCTCACCCTGGTGGCCCCTGAGAGCCTCCAGATGCCCGACGACATAGTCCACCACCTGGAGGACAAGGGCTGCCATCCCCGCAAGACCGCGGACCTGGACGACGTCATCGACCAGGCCGACGTGCTCTACGTGACCAGGATCCAGAGGGAGAGGTTCCCGGACCCCACCGAGTACAACAGGGTGGCCGGGACGTACAGGATAGACAACGCCACCCTCAGGGAGGCCAAGAGCGACCTCATCGTCATGCACCCCCTGCCCAGGGTGGACGAGATCGCGCAGGAGGTCGACAGCACGCCCCACGCCAGGTACTTCAGGCAGGCGTTCAACGGGGTGCCGGTCAGGATGGCCCTCCTCTGCGCAATACTGGGAGGTGAGATCTGATGGTCGGGACGATCAAGGAAGT
>CAYZSQ010000196.1:0-2005 GCA_964479785.1 uncultured Methanomassiliicoccales archaeon | reverse complement strand
CGTAGTGCAGGGTGAAGTAGGAGGCGTTCTTGTCCTTCTCCATGTCGGCGTCCTCCGACCAGGACCTGTCCCTGACCAGGCAGACGTACCATCTGGAGAGGTCCTCCATGATGTAGTCCTCCAGCATCCTGGCCAGCCTGTGGAGCTCCCTGGATTCCAGGAACTCGGTGGCCGCGGCCACCATCCTCTCGGTCCTGGAGATCATCCAGCGGTCCTCGTCCCTCAGGTACGGGGCCATCTCGGCCATGGTGTGGGCGTCGGGGTCGTAGCCGTCGATGATCATGTAGGTGGACGAGAAGTTCACCACGTTCCAGTAGGTGTTCAGCACCTTCCTGGCGTTCTTGGGCCCGTCCTTCTGGAAGGCGGTGTCCTCCCAGGGGGCGTTGCTCTTGATCAGGTAGTACCTGAGGGAGTCGGCCCCCACCTGGTCGATCAGGTCCAGGGGCTCGATGACGTTCCCCGCGGACTTGGACATCTTCTGCCCCTTGGGGTCCAGCACCCATCCGTGCATCATGACCTCGTCGTAGGGCGCGCGGTCGAAGGATATCACGCCGGCGCCCAGCTGGGAGTAGAACCATCCGCGGGTCTGGTCGTGGGCCTCCACGATGAACCTGGGCGGCCACCAGAGGTCGAACTCGTCCCTCCTCCTGGGGTACCCGAGGTCGGCCCAGGCCGCCACGCCGGAGTCGAACCAGACGTCCAGGACGTCCGGGACCCTGCGCATCGTCCCGCCGCAGTCGGGGCAGGTGAAGGTGACGCCGTCGATCCAGGGCCTGTGGGTGTCCATGCCCTCGGTGTACCCCTCGCCGTCCTTCAGCTCCTCGTACTGGCCGACCACCTTCCTGGCGCCGCATCCGCACTCCCAGACGGGCATGGGGATGCCCCAGTACCTCTGCCTGGAGATGCACCAGTCCCTGGCGCCCTCCACCCAGTTCCTCTCCCTGGTGGAGCCGGCCCAGTCCGGGACCCACTTGACGCGGTCGATCTCGGACAGCATCTGCTCCTTGATGTCGGGGACGGTGATGAACCACTGCCTGGTGTTCCTGTAGATGATGGGGGACTTGCACCTCCAGCAGTGCCCGTACCTGTGCTTGATCTTGGCGGTGTTGTACATCAGGCCCTTCTCGTCCAGGAGCCTGATGACCTCGTCGGCCACGGTCTTCACCTTCTTGCCGGCCATGACCGGGAACTCGTCGGTGTACCTGCCGTTCTCGGCCACTGGGCAGAAGGGGGCGATGCCGTACCTCTTGCCGGTCTCGTAGTCGTCGGGCCCGTGGCCGGGGGCGGTGTGCACCAGGCCGGTGTTGTCCTTCTCCACGTAGTCGGCCAGGAGCACCCTCCAGGACCACTCGCTGGACGGGGCGGCCTCGACCTCGAAGGGCGGGATGTAGTCCAGCCCCTCCAGGTCCCTGCCCTTCATCCTCTCGATGACCTCGAAGCCCTCGTAGCCGCCCTTCTGCATGACGTACTCGGCCTGGGACTCCAGGACGATGACGTCCTCGGTGCCCTTCTCCCCGGACATCCTCACGCGGGCGTAGTCGAAGTCCGGGTGGACGGCGACGGCCATGTTGGCGGCCAGGGTCCAGGGGGTGGTGGTCCAGATCAGGAGGGATCCGGTGCCGTCCCTGAGGGGGAACCTGACCATGATGGACGGGTCGGTCTCGTCCCAGTACTCGATCTCGGCCTCGGCCAGGGCGGTCTCGCACCTGGGGCACCAGGTGACCACCCTGCTGGACGGCTTGAGGAGACCCTTCTCCTCGGCCCTCTGGATGGTCCACCATGCCGACTCCAGGTAGTCCAGCCTGATCGTCTGGTAGGGGTTCTCCCAGTCCATCCAGACTCCCAGCTGCTTGAACTGCTCCGTCATGTCGTCGCGGAGACCCTGGGCGAACTCCCTGCAGGTGCTGACGAACTTGTCTATGCCCAGCTCCTCGATGTCCTTCTTGGAGTGCACGCCGATGTTCTTCTCCACCTTGACCTCGATGGGGAGGCCGTGCATGTCGTA
>CAYZSQ010000195.1:0-2011 GCA_964479785.1 uncultured Methanomassiliicoccales archaeon | reverse complement strand
CTTGAATTGCGCAGTCCCGCGCGCGCGAATGCGCCCGTGCGGGTGCGCGGGCGAGCGCGAAGCATGCGAGGCAAGGCAGAGCCTCGAGCCCGACATCTCATCTCTTCTTCTTCCGCTGACCCTCCGCCGAATTTTGAGAGGCTTTGAGACAGGTCCATTGCGCAGTTGAACGGATTCCGGGCGACGGGTGCCCGGTGCCGGGATGGTAGGTGGTGCGTCCGAACAGTCCGCGGGCCCCGATGGTGCCCGGATCGAGGTCGGAGGAGGGTTCGAAGCGTCCCAAAGCCCTCGGATCGATGTCCCTCCAATGCCTCCTGCCGGCCATGTACTCCGGAAAAATGATTTCGGAGTAGTACTGCGCAATGGACATAGCCAGATCTCCATCATTTTTTGCTCTGTCGCCCCATTGCGCAGTCGGGTCGGTCCTCCAGGCCAGCCCTGCGGGGATGGTCACGGGCCCCTCCCTGTCGTATCTGTCGAGCACCTCGGCTATGCGGTCGGAGACCCCGGGGTCCCTGATCTCAGTGGTCCGGAACCCGCCCCATTCGGGGCGGGTGATCACACCCAGATACCGTTCGAGCTCGGTCACGACCGTCCGGGCCGAAGGCCGGACGGGGGCCTTCGTCGGCTTGCCGTCCACCATCTTCTCAGCCTCGGTGGGTTCGATGTCGTCGATCAGGACCGAGAGGATGAACTGCACGATCAGGGCGAGGACCAGTCTTCCACGGGTCGTCCCCTCGGCCCACACCCGCAGGGGATCCAGCTTGACCACGCTCTTCAGGGCGGATATGAGGTGCTCGATGTCGACCCTGTGACGGTAGATGAGGAGCGCGAGGCGCGGATCCATGGGGAACGAGCATTCGAGCTTGAACCACCCGCCCCGAGGGGGCACAGCGTCCTTCAGCTGCTTCTCCGGGTCTATCTGGATCCACGGGTCGTGGGTCATGACGAACCTGGCGCTATCGACCACCACTTCGTAGAAGTAGTTCTTCTCGGTCTTGACGCCCTTCATCGGGTTGCCTTCCGACAGGGCCTTCTTCGCCTTCTCCCTGAGGATCTCCCTGGCGGCGACGGTCCTCTCGGCCGTCGCCAGGGCCGCGGCGTAGGAGTCCGCGGAGAATAACAGGTACTTGGTGCGTTGCGAGGACTCGAAGACGTCCATGATGCAGGCCACGTTCATCCCGATGTAGACCATCCTGTCCTTCTCCGTGGCTATCGTCTCGAGGTCGGAGTTGTTGAGGCTCTTCCTGGTGATGTAATGGTCCCCGGCCTGAATGATGTCGCTCAGGACGGAGCTGCCGGAGCCCCCGTGGTCCAGGACCACGAGGGAGCCCCTCTTGAGCAGGAACAGCAGCTGCGGTACGAAGTCCCCGAACATGAGCGGGTCGTTGAGGTTCCCTGGGTAGGCCTCTATCGCCACCGGGATGCCGGTGGCGATGTTCGAGGCTAGCATGAACTGGTTCTGCAGCTGTATGGCCCCTCCTCCCTCGCCGTACCTCACCCCATTGCCCTTGGAGCCGCTGCGCGGGATGTGGGTTCCGTCGACGTACACGTCCGTCCGTATGTCGGGGCGGATGACCCTGGTCACCTTGGTCAGATGCTCGACCACCTCCTCGAGGTGGTCCCCGAGCCGGTCGAGGTCGCGCTGGAGGGTCCAGCGGCGGATGTTGTGGGATCCGCAGAGGTACTCCCTCCGCAGATCGGACCGGTGCACGTACCGGTCCCAATCGTTCATGGAGAACGTCTCGCACAGGCAGCTGATGGCGAGGTTCTCGATGGACAGGCTCATGGGGGTTCCTCCCTCCTTGAACCCATCTAGCAGTCGGTCCAGGCCGTATCTCCTGAACCCTGACCTCACGGCCCTTATCGTCCCGAGGGGAACAACTATACGCTCATCGGAGCTATGGCTATCCGTCCTGAAGGTGGTTTGATGCATAGCCCTTCAGGGCGCTTTTGCGTTTTATCCGCTCGGCAGACTCGGTCCACCGCCACCGTGCATCCTTGCGCGCGA
>CAYZSQ010000194.1:0-2014 GCA_964479785.1 uncultured Methanomassiliicoccales archaeon | reverse complement strand
GGAACGGCGTTCGCGCCATTTAAGCGGGACCGGCTCCAATTGCAATCGTCAGGAGAACATGGGGTCCTTGATCACGGCGCTGGCCGGGATCAGCCCCTTCAGCCTCCCGTCGTTCACGTCGATGGTCTGGAAGGAGATCATGATGAGGTGCTTGATGGTCTCCACCGAGGGGGCCCTGTCGAAGAAGCTCTGGACCACCTTGAAGTAGATCTTCGGGGCGCTGGTGTCCATGTAGAACCCACCGTTGTTGATGGTGTTGTTCACCTCGTTGAGGGCCGGCACCAGGTTGGACCTGGCCTCCTCCGGGATGTCGAACATCAGGTAGCCGTAGATGTTCAGGGTGCGGTTCTTGTCGTCCGCCACGATGACCATGCCGATGGGGTTGTCGTCCCCCATGGCGCTCAGTACGATGGCGTCGTCCGCCTGCACCTCGTACTGCAGGCTCAGCTGGTCCAGGGCCCTCTTCGCCCTGGCGAGCACCCTGTCTCCCCTCACCTTTCCGAACATGGCAATCCGGATGACTCCCGGCTATATCGGTCTTTGCCACCCCTGTCCTCCAGGTCCACGTACTCCCTGGGCTCCATCATGCTGATGTAGGCCGGGCGGAGGATCTTGTTGGAGGTCACCAGCTCCTCTATGCGGTGGGCGCTCCAGCCCACTATCCTGGCGGTGGCGAAAAGCGGCGTGTACAGCTCCTTGGGGATGTCCAGCATGTCGTAGACGAAGCCGCTGTAGAAGTCCACGTTGGCGGTGACGCTGGTGGCGTTGGGGCGCTTCGCCAGGATCAGGTCAGGGGCCAGCCTCTCCACCGAGGCGTAGAGGTTGTAGTCGTCCAGCCTGCCCTTCTCCGCCGCCAGCTTCTGGACGAAGGACTTGAACACCTCCGCCCTGGGGTCGGACACGGTGTACACCGCGTGGCCCATGCCGTAGATCAGGCCCATGCCGTCGAAGGCCTTCTTGTCCAGGATGTCGTTGAGGTACTTCTTGAGCTCCTTCTCGTCCCCTGGGTGCTTCACGTGCTTCCTGATGTCCTCCATCATGTCCATGACCTTCAGGTTGGCGCCGCCGTGCTTGGGGCCCTTCAGCGACGACATGGCCGCCGCTATCACGGCGTAGGTGTCGGAGCCGGAGGATGTGGTCACGCGCGTCGTGAACGTCGAGTTGTTCCCGCCGCCGTGCTCCATGTGGAGCACCAGGGCCAGGTCCAGCACCGTGGCCTCCAGGTACGTGTACGACTTGTCCGGCCTCAGCATGCGCAGCAGGTTCTCGGCGGTGGACAGCCTGGGGTCCGGGCGGTGGATGTACATGCTCTCGTCGTTGACGTAGTGGTTGTAGGCGTGGTAGCTGTACACGGTGAGCATGGGGAACACGCTGATCAGGTAGATGCACTGCCTCAGCACGTTGTCGATGCAGTTGTCCAGCGCCTTCTTGTCATAGGACGCCAGGAACAGGATGCATCTGGCGATGGAGTTCATGACGTCCTTGCTGGCGGCCTTCATCACCACGTCCCTGACGAAGGTCACCGGCAGCTTCCTCTCCTCGTTGAGGTGGAGGGTGAACTCCGCCAGCTCCTGCTCGTCGGGAAGGGAGCCGAACAGCAGCAGGTAGGCGCACTCCTCGAAGCCGTAGCGCTTGTTCAGGAACCCGGCGGTCAGGTCCTTGATGTCGTAGCCGCGGTACCTGAGCTTCCCGGGGCAGGGGACCTTCTTCGAGCCGACCCTCTCGGTCCCGTCGACCTGGGAGACCGTGGTGAGGCCGACCACGACCCCGTTGCCGCTGGAGTCGCGGAGCCCTTTCTTGACGTCGTACCTCTCGTAGAGCTCAGGGGAGAAGCTGTCGATGTTCCTGCACAGTTCCGCTTTGCTCTGTATGAATCTCCTGTAGTCGCTGTTCATTCCTCTCTCCCCCAGAAGACGTTTGTCAGAAGCATCCGGCCCGAGAGGCCGATGCCAGACGGATTGGATCAACCGCTCCTAAAGCATCCCGATTAGATAAACGTAGGTATTTAGACCGC
>CAYZSQ010000193.1:0-2017 GCA_964479785.1 uncultured Methanomassiliicoccales archaeon | reverse complement strand
GGCAGGACCACCTCCGGGGACATCCTCTCCAGGCACTCCAGGATGGATTCCGGGACGACCATCTTCATGGCCCCGCAGACGGCGGACCCCGGGAAGAAGAACCTCTTGCCGGGGCAGCAGGACTCCATCCTGTGGGACATGCCCACCTCGGTGAGCACCACGAACTCGTCCTTCGGGGACTCCATGCAGTGCCTCAGCATGCTCTCGGTGGAGCCCACCACGTCGGCCATCTCCAGGACCTCGGCCCTGCACTCGGGGTGGGCCAGGACGTCGGCGCCGGGATGCTCCTCCCTCAGGGCCTCCACCTGGCGGACGGAGATGCACTGGTGCACCGGGCAGAAACCGTGCCACAGCCTCACGTCCCTGCCGGGGACCCTCCCCGCGGCGTACCCGCCCAGGTTCCTGTCGGGCACGAAGATGGCGTCGTTCCCCAGCGAGGAGACGATGTCCACGGCGTTGGAGGAGGTGCAGCACACGTCCATCTCCGCCTTGCAGGCGGCGGTGGAGTTCACGTAGCCCACCACCTCCCTGCCGGGCATCTCCCGCCTGGCCGAGACTATCTGCTCGGGGGTGCACATCTGCGCCATGGCGCAGACGGCGGCGGGCTCCGGGTCCAGGACGGTCTTGTCGGGGTTCAGTATCTTGGCGGTCTCGGCCATGAAGGTGACGCCGCAGAACACTATCACGTCGGCCTCGGTCTCCGAGGCCCTGATCGAAAGTCCCAGAGAGTCCCCCACGTAGTCGGCGATGTCCTGCACCTCCGGCAGGGTGTAGTTGTGGGCGAGTATGACGGCGTTCCTGCTCTCCTTCAAGCGGGCGATGCGCTCCCCGACGGATTCCATGGGGGTGGCGATGGATATACATTTTATAAAGATGACCCAGTTACGCGGGGTATGACCGACAGGGACGCCGTCGCTGGCAGCCGCTTCGCCTGCTCCGACCGGGAGAGGGCGATCTTCGAGGCGGGCATCAAGATGGGCACCGTCTACCACCAGTTCGTGGGGACCCCGGTTAACGCATCCACCGTGGACTCCCTGGAGGAGGGCATCCGCTCCGCCATCTCGGTGCAGCCCTACGTGGAGGATGTGGCGATCAGGATAGACCGCTCCCGCTTCGTCAGGGACGGCGACCGCTACTCCTACGTGTCCCTCGTCGGGGAGATGATCGACGCCAAGGTGGCCATAAGGGTGGGGGCCGAGAGGGTGGTGGCGGAGATGAGGTACGATTCCGAGCTCCGCTATCCGCTGATGTACATCTCTGACGTTCGCCGTATATGACTGGCCCCGTCGCCGGACATCCGTGATTACGACGATCGACGTACATTTTGGCGAGAAGATGCTCGGTTTTGACGTAGGAAATCCCACCGTTTAAGCGAAACTAAACGACGGTTTAAATAATCACATTATCATTTCGGTACAGCCAGTCTTTCCACTGGCGGGCATGTTTATGATCGCAGACATCAAGATCGGAATCACTGGTCTCCCGGGCTCCGGCAAGACCTACGCGCTCCTCCGCGTCATCGAGATGCTGAGGGACGGGGAGCTCAACATAGGGGGGATGATAGACGAGCCCGTGGGGGACGGCAGGCACAAGACCGGCTTCACGGTCAGGGACCTGGCCACCGGCGAGACGGCCGTGTTCGCCAGCACCGACATCGAGAGCAAGATCATGGTGGGGAAGATCGGCGTGGACCTGGCCAAGCTCGAGGAGATCGGGGTGAAGGCCATCAGGGAGGCGTGCCAGAACTGCGACATCATCGTCATCGACGAGGTCGGGAAGATGGAGGTGGAGAGCCAGCTGTTCATCGACGCCGTCAAGGAGGCGCTGGACGCCGACAAGCCCATGATCATAACCCTCCACAAGAAGTCCCGCAACCCCCTGCTCCAGGACATCAGGAGGAGGGACGACGTGAGGATACTGGAGGTCACCCCCACCAACCGGAACATCCTCCCGTACAAGATCGTGAAGCTCATGAACGGTGAGAGCGTTTGACGCCCCGGGGGCAGGTCATACGCGA
>CAYZSQ010000192.1:0-2024 GCA_964479785.1 uncultured Methanomassiliicoccales archaeon | reverse complement strand
CCGCTTCCTTCGGGTTTCTGGGGGCGAATTCGGCGTCACGGTCGGAGCATTAAGACGTTCGTCTGATAAAGCGTGAGGTTAGCGAAGAGACCCTCGCAGGTATGTGTAAAATATGCCACAAAGAAGACGTCCCAAGAGAGGATCCAGGGCGTACGGCCCTAGGAAGAGAGCGCAGTCGCAGACGCCCAGGCTCGACTCGTGGCCCGAGATCAGCGGTAGCCCCAAGATCCAGGGCTTCGCCGGTTACAAGGCCGGAATGACCCACGCGTTCATCGTGGACAAGAGGGCCAAGAGCACGACCTCCGGCATGGAGGTCCAGGTGCCCGTGACTGTCGTGGAAGTGCCTCCCATGAAGATCGCCGCCGTCAGGTTCTACGAGAACAGCATCCTCGGTCTCAAGACCGCAGGAGAGGTCTGGGCCAACGACCTCGACCCGCTGCTGGGGAGGCGCCTGAGCGTCCCCAAGAACCACGACGAGTCGACCTTCGCGAAATACGACGGACTGGACATCGAGGATGTCCGCGTCCTCGCCTACACACAGCCCAAGATGGTGTCCGGAGTCCCCAAGAAGGTCCCCGACCTGATGGAGCTGAGGATCGGCGGAGGGACCATCGAGGAGAGGGTCGCCTACGCCAAGGGGATCCTCGGAACCGAGGTCAACTTCACCGACTTCGTCGCCGAGGGCGCCCTGACCGACGTCATCGCCGTCACCAAGGGAAAGGGATTCCAGGGTGTGACCAAGCGCTGGGGTGTCAAGCTCCTGTCCCACAGGAACAGCAAGCACCGCCGCGGGATCGGAAACCTGGGGCCCAAGAGACCCGGCTACGTCAGGTCCACAGTACCCGGATCCGGTCAGATGGGATACCACCAGAGGACCGAGTTCAACAAGAAGATCATCAAGGTCGGCACCGAGGGTTCCGAGGTCACCCCCAAGGGCGGCTTCCTCAACTACGGGGAGGTCAGGAACACCTACGTACTGGTCCACGGCTCCGTTCCCGGGCCCACCAAGAGGCTCATCAGGTTCAGGGACGCCACCAGGATGCCCAAGAAGGCCGACAACGAGGCCGTCGACGTCACCTACGTCTCGACCGAGTCCAAGCAGGGGGCATGATTGAATGGCACAGACCAATGTTTATTCTGTTAAGGGAGGAGTCTCCGGCACGGTGGATGTCCCCGCCGCGTTCGAGACCCCCTACAGGCCCGACATCATCAAGAAGGCAGTCCTGGCCGCCGCCGCCAACAGCAGGCAGCCCTACGGACCCGCCGCCAGGTCGGGCATGAGGCACTCCGTCAGCACCTGGGGCAAGGGAAGGGGAACCGCCCGCGTCCAGAGGGTCCACGACGGAAGGAAGGCCACCGAGTCGCCCAACAACGTCTCCGGAAGGAGGGCACACCCCCCGCGCCCGGAGAGGAACTGGGCCCAGAAGGTCAACAAGAAGGAGCTGAGGATCGCCCGCCAGTCCGCTCTGGCCGCCACCGGCTGCGCCGACTGCGTCAGGGCCCGCGGACACCAGTTCGACGACTCCGTCTCCTTCCCCATCGTCGTCGAGGACGAGCTGGCAGCCATCAAGGCCACCTCCGAGGTCGTCGAGGTCTTCGAGAAGATCGGGATCGGCTACGACCTGGAGCGCGCCAAGGACGGCCGCAAGATCCGCGCCGGCAAGGGGAAGATGAGGAACAGGAAGTACCGCACCCCCGTCTCCGTGCTCATCGTCGTCTCCGACGCCGAGAGGAGCTCCCCGATCTTCAAGAGCGCCGCCAACCTCCCCGGTGTCACCGTGGAGGAGGTCAGGACCCTCAACACGAGCATCCTCGCCCCCGGAGGGGACGCCGGAAGGCTCACAGTCTACACTAAATCCGCCATCGAGGCGATAGGAGGCTGGACGCAATGAAGCAGAGCGACGTTCTCATCAGGCCGTACGTCACCGAGAAATCGATGAACCACCTGTCCGGCACGCCGACCCAGAAGTACAAGGACGGCAACAAGATCGAGTTCATCGTCCACAGGAACGCCGACAAGCAGA
>CAYZSQ010000191.1:0-2048 GCA_964479785.1 uncultured Methanomassiliicoccales archaeon | reverse complement strand
GCAGATCCCCAGTCCCACGAAGGAGCTGATGATGGCCGTGGAGGCGTTGTTGGTGTACTTCGACATGCGGCCCCTGTTCTCGAACACCGCCCCGAAGACGCTGTCCAGAATGTTCCCCAGGACGCCCATGGCGAAGGGCACCAGGATCATCCAGTCGAGGGCCTCGGTGAGCACGAACCATCCCAGCACGGCGATCATGAGCGCCGCCACGGTGGAGACCGCGGTCCCCAGCCTGGACACGCCACCGTTGACCCCGGGCTCCACCCTCTCGAAGGTGGTGATCATGTAGACCCTCTTGTCCCTGACCCCCAGCTCGCTGGCTATGGTGTCCGCCCCGGCCACCGTGATCGTGGACACGAACATCACGGCGAACTGGGTCGGGTCCAGCAGGCCCGTGGCGTCGAGGGCGATGACCAGGCAGGGGGGCAGCCC
Organism: uncultured Methanomassiliicoccales archaeon; assembly: GCA_964479785.1. Lineage (GTDB taxonomy): Archaea > Thermoplasmatota > Thermoplasmata > Methanomassiliicoccales > Methanomethylophilaceae > Methanoprimaticola. Next base: position 1,616 of record CAYZSQ010000191.1, on the reverse strand, counting down.
GACACCCATGACGTTCCTCCAGGTGCGCTCCCCCTTCTTCCCCTCCTGCAGGCCCTTCTCGGCCTTGCTGTCGAAGTCCTTCATGGTGGCGAAGAACCCGGCTATGGTGAAGACGGTCAGCAGGAAGAACGCGTTGATCGATGCGAAGACCCCGACGAACGCCCCGACGGCGAATGACGCCACGGCGCCGTCCCTCGTCAGGCAGCGGAGCTTGTACGCCTCGATCGACAGGGCGGCGGACAGCAGCACCGCCACCACCGTCAGGTAGGAGAACTCCATGTGGCCCAGATGCTCCGTTGCGATGAAAAAGGTAGTGGTGGGCCTCGGAGGGACTCCAGGAGCTCGGTGGCGTATTTTATGCAGAGGCGTCTGTCCTCCAGGGGGAAGTACATGACCTTCCCCTGGCGGTACAGGGTGACCTCCAGGCCGTTCCACTGGTAGACCACCATCATGTCGTCCACCTGGGTGACGTTGCATCCCCTGGACCTAAGCTCCTCGGCCGCCCTCTCCGTGTCGATGTCCATCTCGTCGGCGGAGATGGCCATGATGGACTTCCCGCCGCAGAGCCTGGCGGTGGTGAACTTCAAAGCAGCCCCTCCAGCACCGCCCCCGCCCTGGACCTGAAGGTCCCCAGGTCGGAGTCGTTGGGGATCATGACGTCGGCCAGGGCGAGGACGTGGGACAGCCCCCAGCCCATCTCCCTGGCGTCGCGGGCCTCGAACTCCTCCAGGTTCCGGGGGGCGTCCTCCCTCCCGCGCCTCACCAGACGGTCGTAGCGGGCGGAGGGCGGCGCGAAGATGCCCACTATCAGGACGTCATCGCTCAGCCCCCTGTACGACTCCACCTCGTCCATGCTCCTGCAGCCGTCCACCAGGAAGACCTCGCCGTCCATCCTCTCCAGGGCCCTCCTGGCCCAGATGTCGCGGCCCAGCTCCTCCCTCTGGGCGCTGGCGTAGGCCCCCACGGACAGGTCGGTCCCGGAGGAGGCGTGGAACTCCCTGACGATGTCGCCCATCCTCAGGAAGGGGACGCCCATGGAGCGGGCGACCCCCAGGAGCTCCTCCTTGCCCGCGCCGGGCATGCCGGCTATCAACAGGACCCTCATACGGATCACAGCAGGTTGTCGGAGATGTTCGTGAGGATCCTGTCGCAGTAGCAGCATCTGAGCTGCGGGGGGTTCCTGCCGACCACGTTGAACTCCGGGCTGACGGGCTCGCCGCGGTTGGTGATGCAGTTGGGGTTGCTGCACCTGGCCAGCCCCACCACGTGGTCGCCCAGGTTGACCTGGAACTTCTCGGCCACGTAGAAGTCGCGGATGATCGAGATGGTGGCGTCGGGGGCTATGAGGGCGATCTTGTCGACCGTCTTCGAATCGAGCTCCCTGTCCTCGATCTTGATGATGTCCTTCCACTCGGCGGACTTGGATGAGCCAACGTGCATCCCGATGCTTATGGAGGAGTCTATGTTGCTCTCGTTGACCCCGAGGATCTTCATGACGTTCAGCGCCTGGCCGCAGGCGATGTGGTCGATGACCGTCCCGTTGCGGATGGGCGCCAGCTTCACTTCCTTGATCGTCCCGACCATCAGATCTCACCTCCCAGTATTGCGCAGAGGAG
>CAYZSQ010000190.1:0-2059 GCA_964479785.1 uncultured Methanomassiliicoccales archaeon | reverse complement strand
GCAGCGACGGGGATGCCGGTCACGGCATCACACCCGGAACCGATGTCCGGCATACCACCGGATCCACGCTCGGCATCATGGGCCGACATCAGGCATATTCATCATGTCGCGATATGGTATTGAGGAGGTCTGAAGGATGAAGATCGAACTCGATGGTGTCGGTGCTCTCCCGACCATGGGGATGGACCTGGACGGCATCACGGTGATAGCCGGTCAGAACTCCACTGGAAAGAGCACGGTTCTGAAAACCTTGTATTGCATGCTCGATCCTTCCGCCGATTTCACTTCGAAGCGTCAGCAGGAGGCCATGAAGAGCCTGAATCCGCTGATCCAGAAGCATTTTTTGAAGGGTGTGCCCGGGTTGTTCCGTCTGGATGACACCTTGTTGGACAAGTACATCTCGGATCTGAAGGGAGCGAGACTGACCGATAGCGAAAAGGAGAGTCTGGACGGTGTCGAATCACTGCTCTCGGGGAAGATGGACGACAGGCTTCACAAGTTACTGATAGAGTGGGGGGTCGGGTCTGAATTTGGCCACATCGACCAGTTCCGTTCCCGTGGCAGATCAGAGGATTCGGTAGTCAGACTCATCCATGACGGGACGGAGAGGATCTTCAGAGCCGGCACCGAGTCCGTAACATGGGACGGTCCCTTCATGGACCTTCCCAACGCCATCTATTACGACACCCCATTCATCATAGACGAGGCCATCGCCCCGTCAGTTCGCCCCACCCACAGAGGTCGTCTCTCTTCGATCCTCCGTAATGAGGGGAATTCCAGTTTATTGGAGCAGATGATCACGGACAGCAGGCTGGATGACTTCGAAAGGGCCGTGGAGCGCATAGTTCCGGGTCGTATCACCTACGATCCCAAGGACGGCTCGATGCAGTATCGGGAGAACGGATCGGAGCCCATAGATGCCAAGAACCTTGCCGCGGGGATGAAGGTGTTCTCCATCATGCGCATGTTGATCGAATCCGGACGCATCAATCAGGACACCGTGGTCATGATGGATGAGCCCGAGATCCATCTCCACCCTGCCTGGCAGGTCACTCTTGCAAGCATGATCATGGCACTGAGGCGCGGAGTCGGCTGTCGGATCCTCCTCACCACCCACAGCCCCCTGTTGCTCAGGGCCATCGAGGCGTATTCCGACATCGAGAGTGAACGGGTGAGGTACTATCTCATGGAGAGGGACGGCGCTGGGAGCCTGGTCTGCATCGACATGCATGACGATCCGGAGCGGGCCTACAGGTCCATGGCCGATGCCTACGATCTCGTCGAGAATCTGTACTACAGGGATGATGAGGATGGTGTGGGACGTCGAGCAGAGGGATCACTCCAAACTCAGCGATCTCTGCGGGAAGGTCATGGCCAGGAGGTTCAAGTCCGCGCCGGAGGGGGATACCGTCTGTTTGGATTTCGATGGAATGGTCGAGCGCCACGTCGCAGGCGACAGGCCGTCCAGTACGGACGCCATCATCGTGGGTGAAGACAGCATCATGTTCATCGAGTTCAAAGGAGGGGATGATCCACCATCAGATGGACACGATATTGAGGTTCCAAGATCCAAGACCTGCGGATTGAAGTGCAAAGCATCCGATGCTGTGCTGCTTTATCATGAGTTTCTAGAGGGTATCGGGACAGATGAACACAGGCTCATCTCGATCATTGTTTCAGGTGACGGTTACAACAGGATACGTCATTCCATAGGCTCCAGGTCCAAGAGAGAACCGTTTTGTCCAGATTTCCTGAGGATGTATATGAACCGCGATTCGAATGGTGACAGGATATTCTACGACGAGGTTCGCTGGTGTACGCCGGAGGAGATGTGCGACATCCTGTCAACTCGAATCGTGCAGTCTTGCGCGCGATTGCGAGACTGCGCAATTCAAAATCCCTCAGGACGTCCGGTGTGCGGCGATGTATCTGGCCCCGCGTGTGGACCCGATCTTCACGACCTCGCCCGCATCCAGCATCCTCTTAAGCTCCTTCTCCACCGTGGTCTCGGAGACCTCCGGGAGCATGGCGGCGACCTCCCTCTTGGACACGGGCATGT
>CAYZSQ010000189.1:0-2077 GCA_964479785.1 uncultured Methanomassiliicoccales archaeon | reverse complement strand
TACGCCAGGGCGCCGCCGATGAGCACCGGCACCACCGCGCCGTGGAGGGTCCACGGCCTGAACGCGTTCCACCAGCCGGCCTTGACCGGCCTCACTCCAGCCATGGGGGTCGGATGCCCGTCGCCGTAATAAATGTAATCGGAGTCCCCGGGACGTGTGCCAGAAGCGTCGGCGCCCGTCGGGAGGGAAGATGGAGGCGGGTGGGCCCCGCCCCCTCGATAGTGGTCACTGGCCGAAGAGCCTGAACACCCTCTCGGAGTATCCGAGCATGTCGTCCAGGGGCATCCCGGCCATGAGGACCGCCTGGTCGTACATGATCCTGGCGAGGTCCTTGGCCCTTTCCTTGTCCTGGTCGTAGACCTGTTTGAAGCTCGCGTATGCGGGGTTGTCGGCGTTGATCTCCAACACACGCTTAGCCTTCAGCCTGCCGGTGTCGCCGGGGACGGATGCGAAGTACTTCTCCATCTCCAGAGACACGTCTCCGTCGCTGCTGAGGCAGACCGCGTGGGTCCTCAGGGTCCTGGACAGCCTGACGTCGGAGACCTCTTCGCCAATGGATTCCTTGATGAAGTCCAGGTACTCCCTCTCGGCCTCCTGGCGCTGGTCGTTCTCCTTCCTCTCGTCCTCGGTCTCCAGGCCCAGGTCCGATCCGGCAACGTCGCAGAACTCCTTGCCGTCGTACTCCCTCATGGTCTTCGCCACGAACTCGTCGGCGTCCTCCCCGAAGCACAGGATGTCGTAGCCCTTGGCCCTGACCTGCTCGGTCTGGGGGACCTGCTTGGCCCTGGCCACGGATTCCGCGGCGGCGTAGTAGATCCTCTCCTGGCCCTCGGGCATGGCGTCCCTGTACTCCCTGAGGGTGATGAGCTCGCCCTTGGCGTCGGACTCGAACAGGATCAGGTCCTTCAGCAGGTCCGCCTTCATCCCGAAGTCCTCCACTATCCCGTACTTCAGCTGGGGGCCGAAGGCGGAGAAGAACTCCCTGTACTTGTCGCGGTCCTCCTCCAGCAGCCTGGAGAGCTCCGACTTGACCTTCTTCTCGATGTTGCTCCTGATGACCGTCAGCTGCCTGTCGTGCTGGAGCAGCTCCCTGGAGATGTTCAGCGACAGGTCGGGGGAGTCCACCACGCCCCTGACGAACCTGAAGCAGTCGGGGAGGACGTCCTTGCACTTGTCCATGATCAGCACCCCGGAGGAGTACAGCTCCAGGCCGGGCTCGAACTCCCTGCTGTAGAAGTTGTAGGGCGCCACCTTGGGCACGAACAGCATGGCGCGGTAGTTCACGGCCCCCTCGGCGTTGATCCTGATCACCGCCACCGGGTCCTCCCAGTCGTGGAACTTCTCCTTGTAGAACCCGATGCAGTCCTCGTCCGATACCTCGTCCCTCCCGCGCTGCCAGATGGGCACCATGCTGTTGACCACCTGGTCCTCGATGGAGGTGACCCACTCCTTCTTGGGGTTGCCCTCGTCGTCCTTCTCCCCGGTGTCCACGTAGTCCTCCTTCTCCACCTGCATGTGGATGGGCCAGCGGACGTAGTCGGAGTACTTCCTCACCAGGTTCCTCAGGGTGTAGGTGTCCAGGTACTCGGAGTACCTCTCGTTGTCGTCGTCGGGCCTGAGGTGCATGACCACCTCGGTCCCCCAGGAGTCCTTCTGGCATTCCCTGATGGTGTAGCCGTCGGAGCCCTCGCTGGTCCACTCCCAGGCCTGGTCGTCGCCGTACGCCCTGGATCTCACGGTCACCCTGTCGGACACCAGGAACGCCGAGTAGAATCCCACGCCGAACTGACCGATGATGTCCACGTCGGACCCCTCCTCCAGGCCCTTCTTGAAGTCCAGGGACCCGCTGTGGGCGATGACGCCCAGGTTGCCGTCCATGTCCTCCCTCGTCATGCCTATGCCGTTGTCCGACACGGTGACAGTGCCGGCGCCCCTGTCCACGGACACGTCGATCCTGAAGTCCGCCCTGGCAACGTTCACGCCGGGGTCTCCCAGGGACCTGTAGTGGAGCTTGTCGATGGCGTCAGACGCGTTGGAGATGATCTCCCTCAGGAAGATCTCCCTGTGGGTGTAGATC
>CAYZSQ010000188.1:0-2103 GCA_964479785.1 uncultured Methanomassiliicoccales archaeon | reverse complement strand
CCGCTGTCCACCATGGCGGCCATGATTATCCTGGTGCCCACCTCGAAGCCCTCCTTCTCGATCATGCCGGCGGGCCCGGACATGAAGCTGGTCCTGGAGGACATCACGACCTTGCGGAACTTCTCCGCCGACGCGTCGCCGATGTCCAGGGCGGGCTCCGGCACGGGGAGGTCGCCGATGTTCACGGACACCCTCCTCCCGTCCCTCTCCACGGCCACGTCCACCGGGAGCAGGACCCTCTGGCCGTACCTGGCCAGGATGTCCTTGGCCGCCTGGAGGTTCTCCGGGGTGAGCTCCTCCTCCAGCGCCCTCCTGCTGGCGTCGCCGATGTCCACGCCCCTGGCCAGGAGGTAGGCGTTGCCGGCCAGCCCCTGGAGGATGACGGTGTCGGCCATGCCGCTGCCGAGGACCCTGTCGATCATCTCGGAGACGTCGCCGAACTTGGCCCCGCCCAGGATGAACACGCAGGGCCTGCGGGGGTTGCCGAATATCGAGTTGAGGGCGAAGATCTCCTTGGCCATCAGCCTCCCCGACGCCGAGGGCAGCTTGACCGGGAACCCGACCAGGGAGCACTGCGCCCTGTGGGAGGCCCCGAAGGCGTCGCAGACGTAGTAGTCCGCCAGCGGCGCCAGCCTCTCCACGATCTCCCCCTCGGCCTGGACGAACATGTCGCCCTTGGCGGTCTCGCTGTCCAGGGACCTGACGTTTCCCAGTAGGAGGACCTGGCCCTCCTCCAGCGACCCTATGGCCGACAGGGCCTCGTCCCCGACCACGTCGTCCACGTACCTGACGGGCATGCCCAGGTGCTTGGACAGGTGCTCGGCGTGCTGCTCCAGGGGGATGAAGTCCCAGCTGCCCTTGCGGCTCTGGTGGGCCAGCATGACCACCTTGGCCCTCTTGCCGACCAGCTCCCTCACGGTGGGGACTATCCTCCTTATCCTGGCGTCGTTGACGATCCGCAGGGTGTCCTTGCTCAGGGGGCAGTTGATGTCCACCCTCAGGAGCACGGTCCTGCCCTTGAAGTTGAAGTCCTCCAGCGTGTTGAAGTCCTTGGCCATCGGAACCCCTCACTGGCTCTCCGGGATCCCCAGGGACCTGTCGGTCCTGGACATGGAATCGGCGGGGTCCTGGACCGTCTTGCACATGGATCTGATGCAGTCGATGTTCTCGGGGATGACATCGGACTCCTGGTGGACGGCCTGGTAGAGGTAGAGGGTGCTGCCGACGACCTTTATGCCGTCCTCCCAGACCACGACCTCGTACATGTCCGAGCGGTCGCGGCCCAGGTCCCTGGCCATCTCCATGACCTGGGCGGTGGTCTTGATGCCGTCCTTGCTGCTCACCAGCCTGACGCGGGGCGCCTTCCTGAGGACCTCCACCACCTCCTCGGTGGTGACCTCCCTCTTCAGCTCCGCCACCACGGTGTGGAGGTGCATCAGGGTGGTGGACGCCTTCACGGCCATGGTGCTGATGTTCAGCCAGGGCATGATGCTCTGGACGTCGGGGCCGTGGTGGGTCGGGAGCTTCACGGAGGGCTCCAGGCCGTTGATGGGCCCGTTCTTGCTGTCGCCGGGGTCGGCGGCGCGGCGGACGATGGTCACGAAGGCCTTGCCGATCCCGAACTCCCTGTCGATGGGGAAGAGGGTCCTCAGCAGGCCGGTGGTGTTGCAGGAGACGACGCGGGAGAGCTGGGCCCCCCAGGACTCGGCGTAGTTGGCGGTGGAGTTGAACGAGATGCCGGTGAGGCTGTGCTCCTCCCCGCCCTGGAATATGGCCTTCACGCCGGCGGCCCTGTACTGGTCCCTGTACATCTCGCCCACGTTGCCGGGGGTGCAGTCCACCACGATGTCCACCTTGCCGTACATGTCCCTCAGGGTGCCGGCGATGGGGACGCCGGCGGCGGCGAAGGCCTCGACGCTCTCGTCGGGGACGTAGATGTCGTAGCCCTTCCCGATGGCGGCCCTGGCCTCGAAGTTCGGCCGGGTCTTGGTGACTCCGACCAGCTCCATGTCGTCCTGTCTGGCGACCGCGGAGGCCACCCTTTTGCCTATGGTCCCGTACCCGTTGACTGCAACCCTGATCTTGGCCATATCGCATACCTGG
>CAYZSQ010000187.1:0-2104 GCA_964479785.1 uncultured Methanomassiliicoccales archaeon | reverse complement strand
ATGGAGTTCGCCCCCCGGGGCAGGTACCTGGCCATAGTCAACGCCATCTCCGACGGGAGGACGTCCCTGAAGGGGATCGCGGAGAGGACGGGTATGGACAAGGCCATGTGCCTGAGATGCCTGGAGGGCCTGTCGGATGTCGGCATGGTCGACACCCTTCATCCCATGATGGGCGCCCCGAAGAGACCGGTGTACAGGATCAGGGACGGGATGGTCGCGTTCTGCCAGGATGTGGTCATGGCCTCCCGCGGCCATCCGCTGGAGGACCCGGAGAGACTGTACGACATCCTGGAACAGCGCATCCGCTCCTTCCTCGGACACCGCTTCGAGGATCTCTGCTCCGACTACGTCGCACGCCGCTGGCCGTGTCTGGAGATGGGCAGATGGTGGGGCCCCGACTCCGAGAGGCAGATCCGCGAGATAGACATAGTCGCCACGGTGCTGGAGGGGGACGCGAAGGTCTCCCTGTTCGGCGAGTGCAAGTTCATACGCTCGAAGGTGGCCCATTCCGCCTACAGGAGCCTCCGCGATGCATCGGATCTGACGGGGGACGCGAGGACCCGCAGATACGTCATGTTCTCGGTCTCCGGATTCGACGACGACCTGGAGGAGGCCGCCGATGCGGGGGAGGTGACGCTCGTGGGGCTGGAGGATCTGGTGCGGGGATGAGGGCCTAACCATCGCCCGTTGCCGGTCATCCCGTTCGATCGTCGCCCTCGAGCCAGTCGATCAGATTGACGTACTCGATCCCGTCGGAGCTGTCGGGCAGGTCGCGGTCCAGGGTCAGGATCGTCTTCCTGCCCGTCCCCTTCAGGAGCCTGAGGGGGCGCTCCTCCCTCCTGACCGTGGACGGGTCGCCGAGCGTCGAGGCCACCTGGAAGAACCTCACGTCCCCGTCCCTCCTCGCGGTGAAGTCGATCTCGTAGTCCCTGTACGCGCCGACCACCACGTCATAGCCCCTGCGCCTGAGCTCCAGGAACACCACGTTCTCCAGGAGGCCCGAGGAGTCGTCCATCCTGTGGCCCAGTGCGACGTTCCTGAGCCCGATGTCGGCCGAGAAGTACTTCGCCTTGACCTTCTTCATCCTCCCTCCGATGAGGTCGTATATCCCGACCCTGCAGAACACATAGGAATCCTCCACGGCGTCGAGGTACCTCTCCAGGGTGCGGCGGTCGGATATGCCGGAGCCGTCCATCAGCGACTCCCCCGTGGTGACGTTGCCGATGTTCGAGTACAGGTACGAGGTGAGCCTCCTGATCGTCCCGGTGTCCATCCCGGAGCGGACGGCAATGTCGCGGCCCACGATGGAGTCGTACACGCCGTCCAGTATGGTGCGGCGCTTCGCGGGGTCGTCCGACTCCATGTCGATTATCGGCAGCCCTCCCTCCCTCAGGTACTGGTCGAACCTCTGCTCGGTGCGCTCGGCCCCCCTCGGAGGGTAGCGGTCCAGGAACTCCCTGAAGGACAGCGGGAGGACGTGTACCTCGACGTACCTTCCGCCGATGATCGTGGTGAAGTCGGAGGAGAGCACCCCGGCGTTGGACCCGGTGACGTACACGTTTGCGCCGTTGGCGCGGATGTTGTTCACCACCCTCTCCCAGCCCCGCACGAGCTGGACCTCGTCTATGAGCACATATGCGTCCCCGGACGGCATGGACTCCGTGATGTAACGGTGCATCTCGCGATCGGAGGTCACCGCGAAGCTCAGCCTCTCCATGTCCACGTACACCACATCCAGACCGTCGGATTCCAGCCTCCTGCGGAACTGCGACAGGATGGTGGACTTCCCCGACCTGCGGACGCCGGTCAGTATCTTCACCAGGTCCGGGCGGTCGCGGAAGGAGTCCAGCCTCTCCAGGTACTCGGTGCGTATGAGTTCGCCCATGATCGGGGATGGTGTGATGGGTATTTAATGATTGTAAAAAGTGGTAATTGAATGCTGAAAATCCACATGATATGATGATGAAAATTTACACAGATGAGCGGTACGGCATCCTCATGATCGATTCGGTCAGTCCGAAGTATGACGACAGGATCAGGGCCGAGGTCAGATACCTGTTCGGGAACGGCACGGAGTATGAGAAGAACCAGTGCCTCATCGAGG
>CAYZSQ010000186.1:0-2157 GCA_964479785.1 uncultured Methanomassiliicoccales archaeon | reverse complement strand
GGACGGCCTCATATCCCTATCCACTCGTTCCTCACGATCCTCTTGAGGGCGGAGATCGCCGACATGGCCGCGAGGTACGACGTCCGGGGGTTGTCGGGGGACGGCACGTTGTACGTGTGGCAGGTCATCTCGCCGAACTCCCCCTTGAGCCTGAGCTCGTGGGAGTTGCTGTGGCTCTCAGGGTCCAGGACGATGGTGACCTTGGTCCTGTCGAACCCTATCCCCAGCAGTGCCACGGTGGCGGCCACGTTGATGTTCCGGGGGAACAGCTTGACGGCCTCCCTGGCGGGTCCGGAGAAGATGACGGTGGGCTCCCTTATGTCGTCCACGACGATGCCGTGGTCGATCAGGAAGTCCACGCCCTCCAGGCTCTTGGGTCCCTTGGTGGTGATCAGCTCCACCTCCTCCAGCTCCCCCACCGCGGAGGACCTCAGCCCATCGGTTCCGCAGGCGGCTCCGGAGGGGATGAAGATCTTGGCCTCCGACTGCACGGCCTTCTCCCTGATCATCTCCCTGAAGGCGTCGTCCACCAGCGCACCGACGGACATGATCATGATGTCCACGCCCCTGGCCACCACCTTCGGCACGATGGATGTCGCCGCGGCCTGGGATGCTGCCTCGATGACCAGGTCGCTGTGGTACAGCTCCTCCTCGATGTCGCTGATCACTATCGCCTTGTTCAACTCGGCGGCGAGACTCTCGGCCTTGGCGCCGCTCTCGTCCATGAGGTAGATCCTCTTCACCTCCGACATGGCGTCGGCGGCCTTCGCGAGCTTGGTCCCGATGGAACCGCACCCCACTATCGTTATGCGCATGAGATGGCCGATGCAGGAGCGGGATATTATAAGATTGCCCTAAAACGGACATTCGGCGATGGAAATTGGACCGACATCCATGGAATACTACGAAAACCGAGGTTCATCCGACGAAATCCGTAGACTCTTCCGGATGGCTTACCGTCCGGGGGACAGGAGCGTCATGTCGGCCGGGCCGGGGAGGACGCAGAGGTACGGAACGATCGGGTCCCGGAGGGACCACTCCACCCTGAAGCGATCGCCTGAGTCCGTCCCATTCGGCCATGAACTCGTCCAGGAAGGCCTCCATGTAGTCGTGGCGGACGGCGGCCATGCGCCTCGCCGCATCCGTGTTCATCATATCCCTCAGCAGGAGCAGCTTCTCGTGGAAGTGGTTGACGGATGTCCCCACGTTCCCATGGTAGGCCTCCCCGTCCATCCCCAGACGGGGCCCCTCCCCGGGGATGTGGATGGCGCGGCCGCGGCTGCCCCCGTAGGCGAACGCCCTGGCTATGCCGATGGCGCCCATGGCGTCCATCCGGTCCGCGTCCTGGACGATCATCCCCTCCAGGGTGTCGGGGGTCACGGAATCCGTGCCCCTGAATGACACCTGGGATATGATGCGGACCACCCTGTCCCGCACATCGCCCGGGATCCCGTGGGACTCCATGAACCGGAGGGCGTTGGCGTACCCGTTGTCCCCGAACAGCTTCCTGTCGTCGGCGTCGTGCAGCAGGGCCGCCAGCCTGACGGTGTCGAGGTCGCCGCCCTCCTGGCGGCATATGTTGACCGCCAGGTCGTGCACGCGCATGGTGTGCCAAATGTCATGGCCGCCGCTGTCGCCCTCGAACAGTGACTCCAGGAAATCGCGCGCATCGGAGAACACGGACTCGTCCATGCACCCTCATGGGAAGCGTGGTTGATATCAGCTGTCCCTCGCGGGACACCCTCCTGGCACAGGATTCATCATCTCGGGGCGCGTTGACCCTCCCATGGAGAGATACATCCTCGTGGACCACACCGCGGACATGATGGTGAGGGCGTTCGGAGAGACCCTGGAGGAGTGCTTCGCCAACGCCGGGTACGCGCTGTTCGACCAGACCGTGGACCTGTCGGGCATCGGCACCTCCGAGGAGACGGAGTTCCGGGTCACCGGGGTGGACGACGAGGACCGCCTGTACTCGTTCCTCTCGGAGCTCCTGTTCATGGAGGACTGTGACAACCTCATCCTGAAGGAGTTCGACGTGCGCTTCGAGGGCGACGACGTGGTCTGCCGCGCCAGGGGGGAGACCCTGGACCGCGCCCGCCACAGGATAAGGTCGGAGGTGAAGGCGGTGACCTACCACATGATGCAGGTGGACCG
>CAYZSQ010000185.1:0-2191 GCA_964479785.1 uncultured Methanomassiliicoccales archaeon | reverse complement strand
AGGAGGACATCGACATGAGGGACGTCTTCATCGCCGGCGGTGTCGAACCGACCCGTCGGAACATGGAGAAGTACGCCTACCTCTTTGAGAAGCTGAAGGACTGATGGCGGTATTCTCCCTCAGCCACGGCTCTATCGCTTCCCTGTCCAGACCCTCCCTGGCGATTCTCATGACGAACTCGTAGATCTCATCCTGGGATGCCGTGAACACGATTCCCGACCTTTCCAGGATATGCGTCGCCGAGTTGATGGCGGTGCGCTTGTTCCCGTCCACGAACGGGTGCATGTCGATGATGTAGTCCAGGGCGGCGGATGCACAGAGATACGGACCCCCTTGTTCGCGAACAGATCGCAGAGTCCCTGAAGGGGTGCATCGTACCTGACGAACGACGGTCCCTCGGTTTCGGGACCCCTGTTGGGGTACCCCAAGATGGTCATGTTGTCCCTGATCATCTGGTTCATGCAGTCCAGGGTCTTCCTGTCGGACCTTTCGGAATACGATGTCCCCCTGACGGGGTTGCGCCCATTGCGCTTCAGGATGTGCATCATCAGATGATCGAGTGATCCGGGAGTATATCAACCCACCCGGACATCGAAATGCCCTAACCAGTGCGCTGCACGGATGCCCGGGTTGGGCGGAATCGGCACGGCCTTCCGATCCGGATTGAAAAATGTATTTTACAGAATTCCGATTATTCATATAATCTGAAAAATACATTTTTCATATTCAGGTGTTATTTAAATACTCTAAAAAATATGTTATCCCATGTATCCCGATGACTACGACCAGCGCCCGATACCCCGCAGACTGTACTCGGAACAGCTGAGGAGAGGGAGGGACACCCCGTTCATCAAGGTGCTCACGGGCATCCGCAGGTGCGGGAAGTCCACCATCCTGCGCATGTTCATGGACGAGCTCCGCTCCTCCGGGGTGTCCGAGGGGGACATACTCTACATCGACTTCGACCAGTCCCCGGAGGACGACCCCCGGGACTGGAGGGAGCTGATAGGGTACGTGAGGGAGAGGACCTCGCCCGGGAAGGGGACGTACCTGTTCTTCGACGAGATCCAGAACGTGACGGGCTGGGAGACGGCCGTCGTGTCGTTCCACGACGCCGGGTCCGACGTCTACATCACCGGGTCCAACTCCCGGATGCTGTCCTCCGAACTGGCGACGAGGCTCTCGGGAAGGACGCTGGAGATCCACGTGATGCCGCTGACCTTCTCGGAGTACCTGGATTTCAGGAGGGGCTGCGGGAAGTCCGTGGATGAGCTCCTCTCGGACTACCTGGAGCACGGGGGCATGCCGGCCGTCGCCCTGCTGGAGGACACGCCCGCCAGGGCCATGATCCCGCAGATCCTGGACGGGATATACAGCTCGGTGTACAGGACCGACATCGAGGAGAGGCACAGCATCCGCGGGTCGTCGGTGCTGTCGAACCTGATAAGGTTCCTGATGAGGAACATCGGTTGCAGGACGTCTCCGAGGAACATCGCGGGCAGCCTGTCGTCCAAGGGGATAAGGGTCACCGCCCCCACGGTCCGGGAATACCTCGGGTACATCTCGGACTCGTACCTCATGGTCGGATCCGAGAGGGTGGAGGCCTCCTCCATCGCCTACCTCGAGACCACGGACAGGTTCTACGCCACGGACCTGGGGATCAGGAACTTCATCGCCCAGGGGCGGAGCGGGGACTACTCCGGACTCATCGGAAACCTGGTCTTCAACGAACTGCGCCACAGGTACGGGAGGGTGGTCACCTTCGACGTGGACGGGAGGGAGATAGACTTCGTGGCCGACCCCATGGGCCGGCGCTCTTACTACCAGGTCTGCACGAGCATCGAGGACGAGTCCACCAGGTCCAGGGAGCTGGCCCCGCTGCTGTCCGTGAGGGACGGCTACCCCAGGACGATCATCGTCCGCGAGCGCTTCCTCCGGGACGAGATCGAGGGGGTGAGGGTGGTGACCCTGGCGGAATGGCTGCTGGAGGACGGGTGGTTCGCAGAGAGGTTCGACATGACTGAGATGACTCATAATCGGCATTCCGTATCGAGATTCTACCTGAAGGGATTCTCGAGGGATGGACGCCTGTACGGATACGACCTGAGGAGGCATGAGGGGAGGACGGGTGGCGTGGACAGATGGTGCGATATGTACGATCTCTACGAAACGGGTTGGCTTGCCCCGAACG
>CAYZSQ010000184.1:0-2202 GCA_964479785.1 uncultured Methanomassiliicoccales archaeon | reverse complement strand
ACGTCCCTCATGTCGATGTCCTCCTCCTTCCTCTGGGGGAAGATGGGCTTCCGCTTCATGATTTCACATAATCACGGGAGTATTTCATGTCTGTGGCCCCGTTCTCGATTCGACGTTGGGCGTCAACTTATACCTCAAACACTTGAAATGAGAGTGAGAACCCATTTTATGGAACAACTTGTACCAGTTTTATATATTTCATCACACATAACATGCAACCATGTCCAAACTGATCCGTGTGAATCTGAGGAACTTCCTGTCGCTGGACGATGTGGAGTTCGACCTCGACGGCAGGGACGGGCCCTGCGGGTTCGCCCTGGTCTACGGGGAGAACGGCTCCGGCAAGACGAACCTGGTCAGGTCGATGAGGTTCCTCCACGACTCCGCGGGCACCATAATCCTGGCGGACGCCATGGACGCCCTCCGTGCGGAGACGGACAGGAAAGGACTCCCCAAGATCACGGAGGATGGGCAGGATTCAGAGGAACCGACATCGCACATGATGAAGGGTCTCCTGGAATCCGTACCCACCTCCCTGACGAAGCTCGGCAGATCATGTCGCATGATAGGCTCCGAAGACCCGATGGCTCTGGAATACGAGTTCGAGTCCCGGGGGATCCGCCTGTGGTACGGGATGATGTTCGACAGGGACGGGATGCTGGTCCGCGAGGAGCTGAGGCGTCTCACCGCTGGGACCCGCTCAGTGCGGGTGTTCCTGGTGGAATCCTCCTCCGAGGGGACCGAGGCCGTCTTCGGCAGGTCCGTGTTCTCCGCGGAGCTGTCCCGGGCCGTCAGGAGGAGGCTGATGGCCACTTGGGGGACCAACTCCCTCCTGGCGATCGTCATGTCCGAGAGGATGAGGAACAACCCGGGCTACACCGACTCCTCCATGTCCGAGGATGTGGGGGCGGCCATCGACTTCACCGGGGACATCGTCACCGACGTGGCCCCAGGGGGTTCCGTGTGGCCGAACGGCCTGAGCATCGAGTCGGGGATCGCCGACAGGAGGATGGAACCTTTCCTGAGACCCTACGGCGAAGCCGCCTCCGGCTACCTGGTCCGCCTCTATAGCGACATCAAGGGGGCCGAATACAGGACGGAGGTCATGGATGACAGACTCAGGTACGAACTGGTCGTCCACAGGATGATCGCAGGGAAGGTCCGCGAGATCCCGATAAGCAGGGAATCCGCGGGGACCCGCAAGCTCCTGGGAATGCTCCCGGCACTGCTGAAGTGCACCACCGGAAAGGTCGCGGTCATCGACGAGTTCGATTCGGGGGTGCACGACAAGATGGTGCACGACGTCCTGAGCGACATCACCCGGGAGATCGATGGACAGCTCATACTCACCACCCACAACACGCTCCTGCTGGAGACGGCGGAGCCGTCGGGCGTGTTCGTCATAAGGACGGACGTCGACGGACGCAAGGAGATCAGGACCTTCGACTCGATCGCCCGCACCAAGAAGGGCCATCACAACAACAGGCTGAGGTACCTCAACGGGTTGTATGACGGCATACCGATGATCAGGAGGCTGGACCTGCAGTCCATGGCGAAGGATCTGGAAGACGGGATCGGGAGGCTGGGATGAGCCTTCCCAATACCATCATCATACCTCACGGGGCCACAGAGTGCGCATTGGCCGAATGGCTCAGGGCCGAGCTCAGGACGAATGTGAGGATCTATCCGCCCCATGGGAAACAGGTGAGGACGGTCAGCATGAAGGAGATAGGGGAGATACTCAGCTCCTATCCATTCGACGATGTCAGGTCCATCCACGGAGCGTTCCCCGAGATAGAATACGACTCGAGGAAGGGATTCCCAGAACTGACGATAGTACCGGTGCTGGATGTCGATGGGGATGCCAGGAGTTTCAAGAGCTACAGGAGCAGGGACATGTTCAGAGGGTTCTGTCTCGGCAGAGATGCCGTGCTGCCGATATACAACGACCCCAACATCGAGGCCGTGATGTCCGAGGCTGGCTATGGGGAGGTGGCCCACGACCTGTCCTCGTTCCAGAAGCTGCTGGATTCCATGAAGGTGGAGGATTTCGAGGCCCGTATGGCCGGATGCGGTTCCACGAACATGGAGGAGCTGGTCAGGCATCTGTATAGGTCCGTACCAAGGTTCCAGGGCCGTACGGGGAAGGGCCACCGTCCGAGGTGACGGCACCCCCATGCTCGGAATCCCGGGCTCCGCCGT
>CAYZSQ010000183.1:0-2203 GCA_964479785.1 uncultured Methanomassiliicoccales archaeon | reverse complement strand
ATATATCAGTCAACTGAAAATAATTTATTTGTTTCAGTTCATTGATATGACATTCGCTCAGGAGGCCCCGGCATGGAGGGATTCATAGGAAGGGAGGGGGAGCTGGCCAGGCTCCAGGAGATCTACGAGGAGGAGGGGTCCTCCACCTGCGCCGTGTACGGGCGCCGCAGGATCGGGAAGACCATGCTCCTCAGGAGGTTCTGCGAGGACAAGCCCCACCTGTACACCCAGGTCGTGGGCGGGACCCCGGAGATGACCATGGAGGTGCTGAGGGAGGACCTGGGGGCGTTCCTGGGCAGGGACGTGTCCGATGTCGGGTCGCCCCTCGAACTCCTCAGGGCGCTGGAGTCCTTGGACCCCGGACGGAAGACCGTCATCGTGATCGACGAGTTCCCCGTCCTGGTGGACATGTTCCCTGAGACCCCCGGCCTGCTCCAGAGGTTCATCGACCACAGGATGACCGGTCTGAACATCATGCTGATAGTCTGCGGGTCCTCGATCAAGGCCATGCTGAGCGAGGTGGAGGACCCGGGAAGGCCGCTGTTCGGAAGGTTCGGACCCCGCATCAGGGTGGGCCCGATGCCCTACAGGGACGCCAGGCTGTTCCACCCGGGCATGTCCGAGGAGGACAGGGTCAGGATGTACGCCATCGCCTCCGGGGTCCCCTACTACCACCGTCGCATGGACCGCCCCACCGTGGAGGGGAACATCGCCAAGGCGTTCCTGGGGGAGGGCGGCGAGCTGGCGGACGAGGCCGACGCCACCCTCCAGAGGGAGACGGACTCCTGGAGGAACAGCAGGGCGGTGGTCACCGCCATCGCCACCGGGAAGAGGACGGAGCCGGCCATCAGGGATGCCACCGGACTCTCCATCAACACCTGCAGGAGCCATCTCGAGGCCCTCAGGCTGCTGGGCATCGTGGACTCCCGCCCCAACTGGGGATGCAGCAAGCCCCAGCTCTACGAGATCGTCGACGGCATGCAGCTGTTCCACCGCCAGGTCCTGATGGGGCGCGAGAGGCTGCTGGCCTCCGGGGACGTCAAGACCTCCTATGACGCGCTGACACCGTTCCTATCCGCCTTCTACGGCAGGCGCTTCGAGCGGATATGCCTGGAGTACCTGACGGGGACGGAGCGTGTGGAGGACGCAGGGTCCTGGAGTGGGCGCGTGCCCCGCCCGGGGCATGACCACGGGCCCAGGGAGACCGCGGACATCGACATCGTGGCCTACATCAGGGAGGGGGACGGGGTGGTCACCGCCTTCGGGGAGTGCAAGTTCACATCCCGCCGCTGCGGCACCGAGGTCGCCGAGGAGCTCATCCGCAGGAGCTGGCACGTCAGCGGGGACAGGAACCGCAGGTACTACATCTTCTCCAGGTCCGGGTTCCTGCCGGAGCTGGAGGAGCTGGCGGACGACGGGGCCGACGACATCAGGCTGGTGTCCGTGGACGACTTCAGGGCCTGGGCCGAGGGCGGGACTCAACGGAAGTACGACCGGTTGTTAGGTTGACCTTAACTATAAGAACCCGTACCACTTCCCAAGGACCGATGACCACCGGAAACCGCGAGGACTATCTCATCAACATTCTCAGACTGACCGAGGGGGAGGGCGTGGCCAAGACGACCGAGCTCGCCTCGTACATGAACGTGTCCCCGGCCAGCGTCAGCGAGATGATCAAGGTCCTGGCGAACGAGGGGCTGGTGGAGTACGAGAAGTACAAGGGCGTCAGGCTCACCAGGGAGGGCCTGGACTACGCCAGGCAGCTCAGGAAGAAGCACCACGTCCTGGAGAGGTTCCTCACGGACTACCTCAGCATCGACCACAGGACCGCCCACGAGGAGGCGTGCAGGATGGAGCACGCGATCTCCGACGAGTCCGCCATCAAGATGTGCCACATGATGGGCACCCCGGTGGACTCCGACTGCAAGAGCTGCATCCAGCCCTGCAAGGCCGCATCCGAGGGGGTCACCATGATCACCCCCCTGAACCACATGGCCCAGAGCGACTCCGGCAGGATATCCCACATCACCTCCGACGACACCGAGCTGGTGAAGAGGCTCATCTCCATGGGATTCGTGCCCGGCAGGGAGGTGTCCATCGAGACCATCCTCTCCGACGGGGGGCCCAGGATCGTCAGGATGGGCGACTCCACCATAGCCCTGGACTACCATGTGGCGTCCCACATCTTCGTGGACACCGCCAA
>CAYZSQ010000182.1:0-2267 GCA_964479785.1 uncultured Methanomassiliicoccales archaeon | reverse complement strand
TCGGTGGTGCCGAACTTCCCCTCCTTGACGACGCCGGCGTCCATGCTGGCGAGGTCGTATGTGATCCTCTTGCCGTCCCCGTTGACGATCTCCGCCCTGACTAACCCGGTCATGCTGCCCGTCTCGGCGACGATCCAGCCGCCGACCCAGGCCATGGCCTTCTTCAGGGCGATCTCGGGGTCCCTTCCGAAGCCCGACGTGAACTTCCCGCGTACCTTGACCGCGTCCTTCTCGTCGAACGGCTTCCTCCTCGACTTGTCCCTCTTCTCGTTGGGCTCGTCCCTGGGCCTCGCCTCCCTGTGGAAGTCGTCCCTCGGGCCTCCCCTGGGGCCGCCCCGCGGCCCCCAGTCGTCCGGTCCATGCATTCCTCTCATCTCCCGTTCTGGATGTGGGGTCAGTCGTCCCACTCGTCGTCCTCGGACCACTCATCGTCGGAGTCATCGTCGTCATCCGACCACTCGTCGTCCTCGGACTCCTCCTCCCAGTCGTCCTCGTCATCGTCGCAGGCCCACTGGTAGTCGAGGCCGCTGTCCTCGATGGCGTCGATCAGCTCCTGCTTCAGGTCGTCCTCGTCCACCTTGCGGCAGATGCACATGAGCCTGAACTCCACGGTGTCCTCGGTGGTTCCGAACTTGCCGGTCTTCACGACGCCCTTGTCCATGCTGCCGAGGTCGTACCTGATCTCCTTGCCGCTGTGGTTGGTGACCACGGCCCTGACGTGGCCGGACATGGACCCGGCCTCCGAGACGATCCAGGAGCCCACGCCCTTCATGGCCTTCTTCAGCTTGGTCTCGGGGGCGGCGCCGAACCCGGCGAAAGTCCCGCAGACCTTGACCGCGCTGTCCTCGTTGAAGACCTTCTTCTTCGCTTTGGCGTTCCTGTCCGGAGACCCGTCCCTGGGCCTCGCGTCCCTGTGATGGCCGTCCCTCGGCCCTCCTCTGTGTCCTCCGTGGTTCCTCGGCGGTTCCCCTCCGTGCGGGCCGTCCCTCGGCCCCCAGTCTTCAGGTCCTGGCATATCATATCACCTCGTTTCTCGAATCGTTTCAAAGTGGTTTCGTCGTCCGACCGGTCACCAGTCGTCCTCATCATCATCGTCATCGTCGTCCCAGTCGTCGTCGACGGAGCTCTTGCTCTTGACCTTGTACTCGAGCCCGCTCTCCTCGAGGACCTTGAGGAGCTCCTTCTGGAGGCTCCTCTTGCTGACCTTGCGGCAGATGCACATGAGCCTGAACTCGACCGTGTCCGAGGTGGCCCCGAACTTGCCGGTCTTCTTCACACCCTCGTCCATGCTCGCGAGGTCGTATGTGATCTTCTTGTCGTCGCTGTTGACGACGGTGGCCCTGACCTGGCCGCTCATGCTCCCGGACTCCGAGACGATCCAGAAGCCCACGTTCATCATGGCCTTCTTCAGCTTGGTCTCGTTGCCGGCGTTGAAGCCGCGGATCAGACCCCTGACCTTGACGGCCTTGTCCTCGTCGAAGGACTTGGTCTTCTCCTTCTTGCTACTGCTGCTTTTCTTCAGGCGGGAGAGGTTCCCCAAGCCGGAGATGCCTCCATTCCTACTGCCTCCCATGCCTCCGAATCCGCCCATTCCCGGACCGAACATCGCGTTCACCTCATGTGCTCGCAGGGCCGTCCCATGCTCCAGTCGGCCTTCGCGGAGAGGGTGGTCTTCCTATTCCTCAGGGGCCCACCCAGAACGTATGCGCGCATGGATGTTTTCCAAACCCTTCATCGATATAAGGGTTCTTTCCGGCCCTCCTGGATTCGTGAAGGGACGCGTCTCCGACCGGAGGGAACCCATCCGGGCCGGGTGCGGTGCGCGCCAGCAGGTACCGATATGGAGAAACGGCGGGGGCCGGGGCCCCCTGGGTTTGATCAGAAGGCCAGCTGCAGACTGTCGTACTTGTAGACCTTGTGGGGGCAGCTGAACTGGCACCTGTAGCAGGCGGTGCCCAGGCAGTTCTTGGTCCGGACCACGATCTCATCGTCGTCGGTGACGGTGAGGGCGTGCTCGGGGCACTCGCTCTCGCACTTCTTGCATCCGGTGCAGCCCTCCATGCGTCCGCGGAGCTCCGTGCCGATGTCGTGGAGGATGGTGAGTCCCCTCTCCCCCAGGTCGGGGATGTCGCGCTGGACCATGCGGTGCACGGTGGGGGTCCCCTTGGGCCTGGGCAGCTCCTGGATGCCCACCATGGCGTTGTTCTTGTTGTACATCTCCATGGGCATGCCCTCGTCGCAGAGGGCCAGCTCCTGGGTGTAGATCT
>CAYZSQ010000181.1:0-2268 GCA_964479785.1 uncultured Methanomassiliicoccales archaeon | reverse complement strand
AGTAAAAACTAGTCAGAGATTAATATCCAGAACAGGATATCCGATCATGCGGCGCAAGATGATGCGGACCCTTCTCGAGTGGAAGGACAGTCCACGCAAGAGGGGACTCGTGATCTCGGGTGCCAGGCAGATCGGGAAGACCTACATCGTCCGGGAGTTCGGCAGGAGCCACTACGACCACTTCCTCGAGTTCAACTTCTCGGACCGTCCCGAGCTGAAGGAGATATTCAGCGGGGACCTGACAGCGGACAGCATCCTCAGGGAGATCGGGTACAGGTACCCAGACTTCAGGCCGGTCGGGGGCAGGTCGCTCCTGTTCCTCGACGAGATCCAGATGTGCGACGACGCCAGGTCCGCCATCAAACCCCTGGTGGCGGACGGCAGATGCGACGTCATAGGGAGCGGTTCCATGCTGGGCGTCTCCGGCCTGAAGAGGTCCGAGAGGGAGGGGCTGTACTGGAGGAGGTCCTGGATCAAGGGGGAGAGGGGGGAGTACATCAGCAGAGGCGACCCCGTCGGGGACGGGACGGACCCGGCGGAGGCCATGGAGAGGTCCTATTCCGAGGGGAGGGACCGCGTATCCCCCATGGGCTATGAGACCGTGGTCCGCATGCACCCCATGGATTTCGAGGAGTACCTTTGGGCCATAGGGTTCTCGGAGGAGCAGACGTCCCGGATACGCCGGCACATCGCGGAGAGGGAGCCGTTCACGGAATCCTCCCTGCACGCCCTCCTCGGATACTACAGACAGTACACGGTGGTGGGCGGGATGCCGGAGGCCGTCCTGGCGTCGATCGAATCCCCGGACCGGGTCGCCAGGGTCCAGAGGGACATCAGGATCGGCTACGAGGGCGATGTGATGAGATACGTCCCCGACGACATGAGGCCCGGGGTGATCGGCTGCCTGGACGCCCTGCCCCGGAACCTGAAGCATCCCAACATGAAGCTCAGGTTCGTGGACATCGAGGGGAGGGAGAACACGGGCTGGCGGGAGTACGCGGACCCCCTCACATGGCTGGATGCGTCGGGGATGGTCACGGTCTGCAACGGTCTGACCGAACCGGTCCGTCCGCTGGCGTCCAACGTCGGACGCGGATTCAGGATGTACATGGCCGACAGCGGCGTGATGATGGCGATGATGGAGGACGCCGACAGGCTGGCCGTCCTGGAGGGCGGGAAGGGGGCCAACATGGGGAACCTGACCGAGCACGTCGTCGCCAACATGCTGGAGAAGTGCGGCGTGGAGCTCTACTACTACGAGAGGAACAGGACCGAGAACGGGTCCACCGACAGGATAGAGGTGGATTTCGTGGCGAACCTCGGTCCGGACCTGGCGGCGATCGAGGTCAAGTCAGGCTCCAATCGCAGGTCCAGCTCCCTCCGCAAGCTGATGACCGACCCTCGCTACTCGATGTACCGCTTCGACAGGTTCATCAAGCTGGAGCAGGGGAACATCCATGTGGACCAGGAGGGTGTGGAGCACTACCCCCTTTTCGCCGCGGCCTTCGCCGACTCCATGTGGAGGAGCCCTGATCCGGAGTTCAGGGGCTACCAGGAGCTGGATCTCTGACCCCGGGTCCCGGGGACATGCGGCGGCCCGCGGGTGCGTCGTCCTGGTCGTCGGAGAGGATGTAGTCCAGCACGTCGGCGATGTTGTCCGAGAACACTGTGTGGGTGGCGGCCTCGGAGGTGTACTCGTCCACCGGGTTGAAGGCGATGGACATGCCGGACTCCCTGAACATGCCGATGTCCGTGTAGGAGTTGCCGATGGACACCGTCCTCTCCCTCGTGGTCCCGTACTCCTCGATGAACCTCCTGACGCTGGCGCCCTTGTCCCTCAGGTCCACGTTCATCCTGCCCTCGCCGGTCAGGGTGCCGTCGGGGTTGGAGCAGATCTCGTCGGCGAGGTAGGCGTCGAAGCCGAACTCCCTGGCCAGCATGGCCGCGGCCCTGTCGATGCCGCCGCTGACGATGACGCACCTGATCCCGTTGTCGGTGAGGCAGGCGATGGTCTCCTGGATGCCGCCGATCAGGGGCATGTCCCTGAACAGGACGGCGATCTCGTCGATGGTGAGGTCCGGCTTCCTGCCGAGCCACAGGGCGATGTCCCTGCGCATGAACTCCGGCTCGTCTATCTCGCCGTTGACGAACGCCTGGTAGGCGGGCTCGTTGTCGACCCCGAAGCACTGGTGGACCCAGCACCAGGAGCTCCTGAGCTTGGTCAGGGTGCCGTCCATGTCGAAGCATACCAGGTCGTACTTCCTCATG
>CAYZSQ010000180.1:0-2302 GCA_964479785.1 uncultured Methanomassiliicoccales archaeon | reverse complement strand
AGGCGGTGGCGAGGGGGTAGATCCTCTGGTTCTTCATCTGGTCCAAGATTTCCTGGGTGAGTTTGGCCATGCTCTTGGAATCGTCCTGACAGTATTTAGCGGGGACAGTTCGCTCCTGTGACCCGCCGGATGTGGCGTCGGAATGCGGCCCCCGGATCCGGCACTACCCGTTCCGTGGTATCTGGGAAACGGATACCATCCTGGAAGACGATGCGGGCGGAGGGGATTCCGCATGTTCGTGGTCAGACCGTATGAGGATGGGGACCTGCAGGCCTGCAGCGAATGCCTCCGCGAAGGGTTCTTCGACTGCCCCGTGACGGAGAACGACATGGACCTGCTCCGGGACTACGCCCGGATCCTCATGACCATGAGCAGCTTCGCCCTGGTGGCGGAGACCGGGGACGGTCTGGTGGCTGGATTCATCTGCGGGAGGTACGACAAGCGCTTCGCCAGGTCCAGGGGGATCCGCACGGGGGGCGGCGGCCTCGGGTTCACCGCGTCCAGGATGCTGAAGTACCTGGTGAACGGGTACGGGCTGTCCGAACCGTTCCGGGGGCAGTTCAGGGACTTCCTTCGTCAGGCCCGGGAGGGCGGCGGCGGATTCATCGGCGAGTGCGACCTGGAACTGCTGGCGCTCACCTCCCGGAGGGAGTTCAGGAAGGGGCTGGGCACCGCCCTGCTGGCCGGGTTCCTGGACAGGGCCCGGGAGGACGGGGCGGGGACCGTGAGGGTGTTCACCAACACCCTCGCGTCCTGGGAGTTCTACGAGAGGCGCGGGTTCGAGAGGGTCGCCGAGAAGCCGTTCCCCGACGGGTCCGGGAACCTGTCCCTGGTGTACTCCTACAGGCTCCGACGGCGCGGGGGCGTGTCTCTTGCATGCCACCGTTGGCCTGATTGTGCTAGGGCCGATGTGATTCAATAAATACAGGCTAGGCGAGTCCCTGCGCGATGCAGCAGGAGAGGCTATTCACCAGGGACTTCATTCTGGACACGGCCATCTCGCTCTGCTGCTCCCTGAACTACTTCACGCTCCTGATCAACATCACCGGCTTCGCCGCCGTGAGCTTCGGGGCCACCTCCGCCGAGGGCGGGCTGGCCGCCGGGCTGTACGTCATCGGCGGGCTGATCTCCAGGGTCTGCCTGGGCAAGTACGTGGAGATGGTGGGCAGGAAGCGCATGCTGATTCTCGGCCTGGCCATCGCGCTGGTGATGTCCACCACCTACTTCTTCGTCTCGTCCATGGCCGTGCTGTACGTCGTCAGGTTCCTGCACGGAACCGCCTACGGGCTCAGCAGCACCTGCACCTCGGACATCATAGCCAGGATCGTGCCCCGGGAGAGGAGGGGGGAGGGGCTCGGGTACTTCCTGCTGAGCATAACCGTGGCCACGGCCATCGGCCCCTTCCTGGGCATGGCCTTCGGCCAGGACGGGAACTACACCGCGGTGTTCTCCGTGGGGCTGGTGATGTACACCGTGGCCCTGATCCTGGCACTGTTCCTCAGGGTGCCGGAGGAGGACCTCACCGAGGAGCAGAGGTCGCAGGCCCGCAGTTTCGGCGTCAGGCAGCTGTTCCAGTTCTCCGCCGTCCCGCTGGCGGTCACCTGCATGGTGTTCTACTTCTCCTACTCCGGCGTCCTCAGCTTCATCTCGTCCTACGCCAGCGAGATCGACATGGTGACCGCAGCCACCTACTTCTACCTGGCCGTGGCGGTGGGGACGCTGCTGTCCAGGCTCACCACCGGCAGGATCTACGACACCAGGGGGCCCAACGTCGTGATGTACCCGGCGTATCTGGCGTTCTTCGTCGGGATGGTGGCGTTCTCCCAGGCCTCCTCGGCGTGGGTGCTGCTGGCCGCCGGGTTCGTCATAGGATACGGTGTGAGCATCGTGTACAGCGTGGACCAGTCCATCGTGGTGTCCAAAAGCCCCGCCCACAGGTACGGCGTCACCACCTCCACCTTCGCGGCCATAGTCGACCTGGGCAGCGGACTGGGGCCGTCGATCCTGGGGCTGGTCCTGTCCTTCGCCGGCTACCGGGAGATGTACCTCATCTGCGCCTTCGTCAGCCTGATCAGCCTCGTGATGTACTGGCTGATCCACGGCCGCAGGCACGGCATGAACCCGGGGAAGTCCATCGCCATAGAGGAGTGAGCGTCTCCCGGCACGGTTCCATCGGATTCCGGGGAATTCGATCACTTCCTGTCGTCTGACGGGGACCTCCGCAACGAGACGGAGATCGCGATCCCCATGGAGTTCGCCCCCCGGGGCAGGTACCTGGCCATAGTCAACGCCATCTCCGACG
>CAYZSQ010000179.1:0-2335 GCA_964479785.1 uncultured Methanomassiliicoccales archaeon | reverse complement strand
CATCCGGTAGTGGGGGTTGTAGTCCGCCCATTCGGAATGGATGTTGGCCTCCCCCGGCGTGGAGTCCCCCGTGAATACGGGGGACTCTCCGCCTTGTGTCATGATCAGTTCCTCCATCTCCCTCTCCAGCTCGAACCTGAACAGCATGTACTGATGGTTCCGGAACTCCGATATCCATCCGTCGGACGGCAGGATGTGCCGTCCGTTCCTGTCCGTGGGCATCCCGAGGTTCCTCAGGATCACCTGGCCTCCGCGGCCTCCGACATCCTCCCTCAGCTCCTCGAACGTCAGCTTCTTTATCTCCATCCAGAAAAGGAGGGTCACCATCTGCACGGCGGTGAACTTCAGTCTCCTGCAGCACGACCTCATGCGGTCGCGGTCGAAGCGGTCCAGGGCCTCGGAGGACTTCAGCATCTCGATGATGGGTGTCATCCCCTTGGCGCTGATCCTCCCGGTGCTCCTGACCTTCATGCCTTGAATTCTGTTATGTAGTGTAATCCTGCTCTTCTTCTCGGTTTATATTTATATACTAACTAAGTGTCCAGACCAATGTTGATATAGTATTAACCACATTATATGTGGTGTAATATGGCGAGGCCGAGACAGGGTGAGGACCTCAAGGTCAGATACGAGCGGAGAGGAGACAGCACCTACGCGTACCAAAGCACCTCGAAGATGGTGAACGGGAAGCGCAGGTCAGTGAACATATACCTCGGGAAGGTGGACCCGGAGACCGGGGAGATCATGGAGCGGCGGCGGAGCGGCCGCTCCAAGGCACACGACGAGAAGGTTGCGGCGGAGAAGACGATTGTCCAGCCGGAGGGCCCCCATATGGGGGACTACGGCGGCACGTACCTCCTGCACTGCATCCAACTGGAGGCGGGCCTGGGCGACGACCTGGTCCAGGCCTTCGGCCCCGCGGGCGAGACCATACTGGCGATCGCCATGTCGATGGCCCAGTCCAGGCTCGTGTTCTCGTCGGTGGACACCGCCATCGACCGGTACTGGGTGCGCTGGCTGTACGGCATCGAGATGTCCATGGACTCGGGGTCGCTGTCCGACTTCACCGAGGCGGTGGGCCTGGCCCGGAACTCCATCGACGAGTTCCATAGGCTCAGGGTCCGGAGGGCGGAAGGCATGCTGATATGGGACACCACCATCCGCGGGACGTACGGGGACATGGAGGGCATGGCCGACTGGCTGTCCAAGGACCAGACGGACGAGGACCTCATGCAGGTGAAGACGGGCATGGCCGCGGACCTCCGGGGAGTGCCGGTGATGTACCGGCACTACCCCGGCTCCTTCTCGGACATGCTCACGATCAAGAACGTCTCGGACGATCTGAGCAGGTACGGCGAGGTGGATCTGACATGCATCGCGGACAGGGGGATGTTCTCCGCGAACAACGTCAAGTACCTCATGGATCAGGGACTCAAGGTGATAATGCCCGGGAAGTTCGGGTACAGCGCCTTCGACACCCTGATGGTCAGGTCGAAGGTCCCCGGAAACTCCAAGCGCATGGTCCACAGGGACCACGTCTACCAGGTCATGGAGTCGGAGGTCGGCCTGAGGAAGTCCAACAGGAAGGACCTCACCGCGGACGGGGAGTCGAAGTACGTCTTCACCCTGCCCAAGCAGCCGGGGCACGGCACGGAAGGCCTCTTCAAGGCCTTCCTGTGCTTCGACACCAAGAAGTACTCGGACGAGAGCCAGATGCTCGACCTCGCCATAGAGGGCCTGATCGCCAGGGCCTCCAGGATCGACTCGCCGTCGCCTGTCGCCGAGTTCGAGATGATGGCCGGTCCGTTCCTGAAGTACTTCGACGTGGAGGCGGAGGGGAGGGGGGTGGAACTGTCCGTGAGGGAGTCCCAGGTCTCAAAAAGCCACGCCAGTGACGGGTACTTCGTCATGCTGTCCTCCCGGGACATGACCTGGGATCAGGTCATGTCCCGCTACGACGCCCGCAGGATGGTGGAGCAGGGCTTCGACACCATGAAGGGCGAGGACAAGCGCTTCAGGACCGGGGGCCGGACATCCATGGAGGGCCGCGAGCTCATCCGCCAGGTCGCCCTGATCCTGCTGGGGGAGGTCAGGGCCAGGCTGTCCGTGCTCCGCGATACGTTCTCCAACGACGGCGCACGGACGGTGCTGGAGGCGATGGGATGCGTCCAAGCCGTGTCGGGGCAGAAGATCCGCATGCCCGCCAAGTGCCGCCGGATCCTGGAGGAGTTCGGCTTCCCCGTCCCGGAGTATCCGCTCGAGGGCGTGAGATGCACCTCGACAGGCGAGGTCGAGGAGACATGATCAATCGTTACACCACATAACAGAATTCAAG
>CAYZSQ010000178.1:0-2336 GCA_964479785.1 uncultured Methanomassiliicoccales archaeon | reverse complement strand
CATGGATGTTCCCGTCGGACAGCATGATCCTCCTGTCGATGTCCCAGTACCTGACCGCCTTGTCCAGCGAGGGTGATCTCCTCCCCTTCCCGGACTTGACCTCGACCACGTTGATCTGGTCGCCCATCTCCAGCACGAAGTCCAGCTCCATCCTGTCCTCCCCCTTGGCGCGTCTGTAGTACCGGGGCGGATACCCGCACTTCATCAGCGCCTCGGCCACGGCGTTCTCGGCCACCGCCCCCATGTTGTATGAGCGGTCCCCGCTGTATATCGCCCTCATGGCGCCCTCCCCCATCATGTGCATCAGCAGCCCGGTGTCGGACATGTACACCTTGAACGCCGAGTGATCCACCCTCCTCGACAGCGGACGCTCAGGCGAGGAAAGGTTGTAGCAGAAGTTCCCGTAGCCGGCGTCCTTGATCCATCTCAGGGCCTCGCCGTACTTCTCCGCACTGCCGTACCCCTCGGTCACCCTCGAGTAGACGAACTTCTTGTTGTCGTCCGACAGCTGCCATGGTATGGAGTCGAAGCAGTCGGAGGTCTTGACCACCTCCGAGGAGGGGTTGTACCTGTTGATGTCGTTGCGGCACATGGCCAGTATCCTCCCCAGCGCCTCGTCCGACGCCTCATAGCCCCCGCTCCTCTGGAAGGCCGACACCGAGGCGGGCATGCCCCCGACTATCATGTAGTCGCGGTAGTGGGTCTCGACCCTGCCCAGGATGTCCTCCCCCAGCGGCTCCCTCTCTCTGATGCACCGCCTGACCTCGTCGATGGCCGACTGCGGGAAATCGCGGGACCACAGGAACTCCTCGAAGTCCAGCGAGTGCATGGTCATCTGCTCCTCGTACCCCATGGGGAGAAGGGGCGGGGGCTCCGAATCATCTTCAGATCCGTCGGGATCCCTGGGTTTTCTGCCGGAGCCCGACCTGCGGTCGGAGAGGCCAAGGAGCGATCCGGAGGCTATGACGTCGAACCTCCCGTCCAACGAGAGGGACTTGAGCGCCGTGCGGGCACGGGGGCAGTCCTGGATCTCATCGAGGAACAGCAGGGTGGAGCCGGGGACGAACTCCTTCGGGTCCCTGAACATCTTCAGCCCCCCTATGACCGTGTCGGCGTCCAGATTCCGGCCGAACACGGCGTGGATGTCCCAATCGACGGAGAGATCCACCTTCACGAAATGCTCGTAGTTCTCCCTGGCGAAGGCCTCCACGATGAACGTCTTGCCCACCTGCCTCTGTCCCTTCAGCATCAGGGCGGAGTGCTCCCTGTTCTTCCACCTCACCAGGTCGTCGTAGATCTTCCGTCTGAGCATGGTTACGATACCGTTTCTCGATTATTTAAATGTCATCTGGAAAATTACGATTCATCGTAAGAATCCATCTGAATAATTACGATAAAACTTAGAAATCCATCTGAAGGACACGGATGTGTGGATCGCTGGACGGAAGCGCCATGACGGTCACGATTCGAGAAAGGGGATCCCCGCACCGCCAGGAGGGGTGCGGGGGTGACCGGCGGTGCCGGCCGTCGAAGGCGTTTCACAGGCCGTCGGGAGAGGATCCCGCCTGGGGACCATCACTCCCTGTTCCTGCGCTCATGGAGCGCCCATAGCAGGAAGACGGCTGCGGCCACGGCCGCGGCGACCACGGCGATGAGCAGGGTGCGCGTGGATCCGCCGGACTCCTCGACCACGACGATGGTCGGCAGGTCGTAGTAGTAGTCGTCGGACGACGGCGGGACGATCCAGCCGCCAGGACCCTGCTCGGGGTCGGATGTGCCGGATCCGGATCCGAGGACGGTCAATATGGTTCTGTCTTCGACCTCGTTGCCAAAGAGGTGGTTCTGACCCTCCTGCTTGGACGGATCGAGGGTCACGTCTATTGTGTATACTCCCTCGGCCAAGTACGTACCGTACTCGGAGGAGAGTGTGACGGTGAGGACAAAGGTCCCATCGGAGAATGTCTGGGTCGAGCTTGTGCTCACAGTCACTTCTTCAGAACCGTTTTCCGTCACCCTCAGTGTCACAGACAGGTTGTCCTGGTCACCGATGAGGTTGCGGATGTTGTTGACGTTCCTCAGGTAGCTGGGCAGACCGACGGAGACCGTGACGGCGATGTCATCGCCGTATGACGCGTCCCCGGCGGACACGGTCACCCCCGTGACCTCCACGTGGATGAACTGGTTATCCAGGTCGCCCAGGGTCAGGCTGTCGAGACCGCTGTACAGCCACATGTGGCCGCCGGAGCCCGAGATCCCGGCCACGGTCCCGTAGTTGGAGAATGTCCCGGACATCAGATGCACGTCCCCGGAGTTGTACATCATCGACGAGTCGTCGA
>CAYZSQ010000177.1:0-2351 GCA_964479785.1 uncultured Methanomassiliicoccales archaeon | reverse complement strand
CCGGCACTCATTATAATATCGGGTTCGGAGATTGCCCGGCCATGTCACGTCTCCTCGTATGCAGCGAAGCCGACCTGCCCTCGGTCAACATGAGGGCCGCCCTCAGGGCCATGGGGGGATGGGAGGACCTGGGGGAGTCGGACGGCATCGCCTACAGCGCCAAGGGCGACACATACATGATGTCCATACAGGACATGCACATCCGCCACGACGACCTGGACCTCCAGGCGGAGGCCTTCGGCATAAGGGTGGACGACGTGGTGGTGATGTCCAAGCACTCCGCCAAGAGCGGGAGGCCCTCCCTCACCGCCCATCCCATCGGTAACTACCGCGGGAACGAGTTCGGCGGAAGGGAGAGGGCCCTGGTCAGGGCGTCCCCGGCGCCGATGTCGGACGCGCTGCGCAGGATCGTGGCGTACAACGACGTGCCGGAGAACCAGACCTGCTTCGAGGTCACCCACCACGGGCCGTGGCTGGACAGGCCCACCTTCTACATAGAGATAGGCAGCGACGAGACCCACTGGGGGAACACCCACTCGGCGGAGGTCCTGGCCAACGTGATCGCGGACCTGGAGCCCCACGAGGAGTACACCAGGGCGGTGGGCGTCGGCGGGGGCCACTACGCCCCAAGGTTCACCGACGTGGCCCTGAGGTTCAAGGTGAACTTCGGCCACATGCTCCCGGTGTACCAGATGGAGGGGGCCGACGACGAGGACATCCTCAGGATGGTGCGGATGGCCTGCGACGCCACCGGCACGGATGTGGTCTACATCCACAGGAAGTCCATGAAGGGAGCCGAGGAGCGCAGGATAAGGGCACTGGTGGAGTCGGCGGGGTACGAGACCCCGGCGTCCTCGGACTTCGACCCGATTCAGTGAGAGTCCACGAAGGTACCGTCGAACCTCTCGCCGAGGATGGCCTTGCGGAGCTCCTCCAGGTTCCTGCCGTCCACGATCATGATGTCGATGTTCCTCTCCGCCGCGATCCTGACGCCCAGGGGGTCGAAGACGCTGGACCTGGACGCCCCGTGCTCCTTGTAGACGATCTCCCCGAGCCTGGCTATGCTCATCTCGGGGATCCTCTCCGCATCGGGGTCGGTGCGGGGGTCGCTGGTGTAGACCGCGTCCACGGAGGTGGCGTTGACCACACGGTCGGCGCCCATGCAGGCGGCGACCATCATGGCCACGGCGTCGGTGGTGTGCCCCGGCTCGGTGCCCCCCATGACAGCCACCCTCCCGAGGGCCGCCATGGACGCGGTCTCCTCCGCTGTCTCCGGCACCCTGTCGGGCATGTCGCCCAGTGCCAGGGACAGAAGCTGCGCGTTGAGCCTGGTGGCGCCGATCCCCAGGATGTCCAGCTGGTAGGTGTCCCCTCCCAGCTCCCTGCCGGTCTCGGCGTAGTAGCGGGCGGTCTTTCCGCCGCCGCAGACAACGGCGATGCGCACGTCCCCGCACAGGCCCCTGAGCATATCGGCCAGTCTGGCTATGTATTCCGAGTCATTGTTGCCAGGGACCAGGATGGACCCTCCGATGGAGACGACTACGCTGTCCGTGTGATCACTCACCAATATGTTTAAGAGACAATCCAAATTACATAAAAAACATTGGTGAAAGTCTTATGGGAGAAACCAATTCAGAGGACAAAGCCAGATACGATTTCAAGAAGGACATGCAGGAGATCACCGGCTACAAGGGCAGGGGGACCGAGCTCATCTCGGTCTACGTCCCCGGCAACAGGCAGATCTCCGATGTCATGGCGTATCTGAGGAACGAGCAGTCTCAGGCGTCCAACATCAAGTCCAAGACCACGATGAAGAACGTCCAGAGCGCCATCGATTCCATCGCGGCTCGACTAAAGACCTACAAGGCGCCGCCGGAGAACGGCGTCGTCATCTTCTGCGGGGAGGTCCCCAGGGCCGGCGACCAGACGAAGATGGTCCAGTACGTCATCAACCCCCCCGAACCCATCACGGCGTTCCTCTACAGGTGCGACTCCACCTTCTTCACGGAGCCGCTGGAGTCGATGCTGCTGGACAAGAAGTGCTACGGCCTCATCACCATCGACAGGTCCGAGGCCACGCTGGGCCTCCTCTCCGGTAGCAGGATCCAGGTGCTGAAGCACTTCGACTCGCTGGTCCCCAGCAAGCACCACCAGGGAGGGCAGTCCTCGGTCCGTTTCGAGAGGCTGATCGAGATCGCCGCCCACGAGTTCTTCAAGAAGGTGGCCGACAACGCCACGGAGGTGTTCCTGGACAGGCCCGAGCTCCTGGGCATCCTCATCGGCGGCCCCGGCGGAACCAAGGACTTCTTCGTCAAGGAGGAGTACCTGCACCACGAGCTCAGGAAGAAGGT
>CAYZSQ010000176.1:0-2354 GCA_964479785.1 uncultured Methanomassiliicoccales archaeon | reverse complement strand
TTAAACCGCGATCCAGACGATCCGGGACCCGTACCGTCCAAGCTCATCCGGACAACCATCCCTCCCGTCGGACCGACGGGGCCGTCTTGACCGTCACTGCAGGATCGATGCCGGTACGTCAGCGGCGCCCCTTCCTGCCGCCCCTGTGCCTGGAGTCGTAGCCGTCGTCGCTCATGATGTACTCGAAGGTCCCGGCCTCGCCCATCTCCTCCAGCCTCCCGCGGACGTACTCCCGGGTCTCATCGTCCCCGCAGACCTTGGACAGCCACTTCACCGACGGCAGCGACGGGTCGCCGTACATGTCGAGGTACATCCTGGCGGCCTCCATGTCCGCGCCCACGTCGTGGAGGGCGTAGACCATCTGCTTCCCCCGGACGCTCCCCGACGACGCCATCGAGACGATCATGTCCCTGCACTCGGCGACGCCGTCGCGGTAGTTCGCCTTCAGCCAGTCCAGTGCCCTCTGGCCGCCCATGAGCCCGGCCACCTCCGAGATCCTGGCGGGGTCCCCGGCGCAGTACCTGTCCAGGTACGTGCGGTCCTGGCCGTCGTAGCACCTCACCAGACCGGCCGCGTCGTCCCTCGACAGGAACGCGGCGGACATGGCCCTCCTGACGTCCTTCCTGTTCTGGACCGGGCGGAGCTCCTCGAAGGCCTCCTCGGACCCGGCGGCGAACGCCCTGACCATCGGGGGGATCCAGTCCCCGCCCTCGGCCTGCAGGCGCTTGGCGGACAGGTACATGCCGAAGGGCCTGTCCGACATGCCCAGCTCGTTGATCACGGACATGACGGTGTCGTTGAACTCGGGGAGGCCGTCCCTGATGTAGGACTCCCCGTCCTCGGCGTCCAGGTACCCCAGGAGGAAACCGGCCTCCTTGAACGATCCGGAGAGGCGCTCCAGCCTCTCCCTCCCGGAGGCGTCCCCCTTCAGAGCCTTCAGGAACGCTGGGCGGACGGCCTGCCTCTGCCTCCTCCTCTCGGCCATGGCCCTGAGGTGCCCCTCCGCACGGACGGAGTCCTTCTTCCTGACCAGGAGCTCCAGGCCCTGCTCCACCATCCCCTCGTCGGACTCCATGGCGGATGCGAAGGCGTCTATGGCGGGGTCGTCGGCGTCCACCTTCCCGAGGCGGATCAGGCAGTATGTGGCGAAAGGGTCCCCGGCGCCGGATTTGGACCTCAGGAACCCGTCGTCGTAGCCCTCGTCGATGGTGGAGCAGATGTAGTCGAAGGCGACCAGCGCCGCCTCCGAGCACTCCTTGGAGACCCTGCCCCTGACGGTGGGGAACTCCCCACGCCCCATCTCCCGGAGCATGCGCTCGGCGTTGCTCTCGCAGCCGCCGCTCAGCATGGCCGCCCCGTGGAGGTACAGGTACATGGCCAGGTCCCTCCTGCCGTTGACCTCGCAGTCGATCCCCTTGAACAGGACCCTCTGCGGCGTGGAGGGGATGGTGAGCCTGGTCTCCTCCCTGACCGCGGGTCTCCGGTCCCTTCCCCCTATCGGGGCCTTGCGGCCACCCTTCCCGCGGTCGCCGCCCTTGCCGGCCCGGCGGCCCGGCGGCCTCCTCCTGCGGTCGGAGGTACCGTCACGGCCGTCCCTCCCGCGGCCTTCCCTGTTGCCCTGTCCATCTGGAGTCATTGGATTCCGACGTTCCGAAAACGGGGCTGCTTATTATGGTTGCGAGGGTCGGTCGCGCCTGC
This sequence comes from uncultured Methanomassiliicoccales archaeon, assembly GCA_964479785.1. Lineage (GTDB taxonomy): Archaea > Thermoplasmatota > Thermoplasmata > Methanomassiliicoccales > Methanomethylophilaceae > Methanoprimaticola. The sequence goes on along the minus strand of CAYZSQ010000176.1, from coordinate 656 downwards.
GCCTGCAGAGGTAGTATCTGACGTTCCTGCCGGCCCCCATGTGCATTATGACGCCGTCCTCCTCCAGCTTGATGAGGACCCTGCGGATGTAGGACTCCGGATACCCGAGCATGTCGGACAGCTCCACCCGTGTGGCCCCTCCGTCCTTCGACGACAGGTACTCCTCCACCCTCGCCATCTTGCTCTGGTAGTGGGGGGTCACCGACCTGATCCTCGGCAGGACGACCACGTAATTCCCGTCGTATGAACCCAGGGAGGGGAGGAAGAGGCTCCTGGAGTACCCGCGGTTGATGGCGGTGATCCCATGGTACACTGGCACCCTGGACATGCGACTCCTCACCGCTTGGACCAGCCAGGGGTTCCTGGGCCTGCCGTCCTCCGTGGCCTCCCCGGGAGAGGTGATCGTGATGTAGTCGTCGTCCACTACGACCTCGATGTCGTCGGGCAGCCCGTAGTCACGATGGCATACGGCGTTGTTCAGCGCCTCCCTCACGGACATGCGCGGGAAGCTCTCCACGGAGGTCTTGCTCCCCTTGACGACCACCCAGGGATTGTGCCTGTTGAGGGCCGCCATGGCGCGGTCCACCTGGGTGGTCACATCCCCCGCGATGCGGACCTCCGCCTCCCCGGGCGGCTTCAGGACGATCCCGAAGGGG
>CAYZSQ010000175.1:0-2397 GCA_964479785.1 uncultured Methanomassiliicoccales archaeon | reverse complement strand
CCGTCGGATGCCGCCGGTCAATGGATGATAATGTCCGCAGAAGGGATGCGATTCAGCCGATATCGGCGATATTTGTCCATAGCACAATTCTAACTATAGGGGGGTAGGGTACATTATATACTCATTTCGAGCCTAAACCGCGTCCGTTCCGAGGCGGATTTTAGGTATAGATAACTTAGATTACCCCTGATTATGTGCGATTTTGCGATCGACATGGGTCGATTCGACCCATTTCACGATTCTAAGTTGGATGGATAATCCCAATTAATAAATATTCAGTGCTGGATTGTTCGACCAATTCCTATCGGTAGCGGGGACGACCGCGGCTGTCACTGTGGTGACGAATCGTAAAGGTGAATCAAATGCACATAATGGAAGGATATCTCGATCCTATATGGTGCGCCGTCTGGTTCGTTCTCGCCATACCCTTCGTGGTACTGGGGGCCAGAGCCATCGTCAGACTGATGAGGGAGCACCCGGAGCAGAAGATGACCGTCGCCCTGGCAGGGGCGTTCATATTCCTGCTGTCCTCGCTGAAGCTGCCGTCCGCCACCGGCACGAGCTCGCATCCCACGGGTACCGGCCTGTCGGCGGTCCTGTACGGCGTCAGCGCCACGTCTTTCCTGGCCCTGATCGTCCTGGTGTTCCAGGCCATCCTCCTGGCCCACGGCGGGATCACCACCATGGGGGCCAACGTGTTCTCCATGGGTATCTTCGGGCCCCTGTGCGGGATCGTCGTCTGGAACCTCATGAGGAAGGCCGGTGCCAGCATCCCCGTCAGCATGTTCGGGGCCGCGCTCATTGCGGACCTCCTCACCTACGTCTGCACCTCCTTCCAGATGGGACTGAACCACGGGGGGTACGAGACCTTCCTCACGATCTTCGCCGTCACGCAGGTCCCCCTGGCCATCATCGAGGGGATCCTGTTCTACATGTTCGCCAACTACCTGCTCAACAACAAGCCCGAGCTCTTCGAGACCGCCGGCGGCATCATCTTCCCCAGGAAGGAGGCCCAGCAGGTCACCGAGTCCGGCTCCGGGAGGTCCAAGGGCATCTACGTGGCCGGATTCGTGGTGATCGCCATCGCGGTCATCGCCATCCTCGCCTACGGAGCGGCCAGCGGCTTCGAGTTCGGCGGCGCCGACAACGCGGCGGGGGACGTCCTCGAGGACTACGTGCCCTGGTACGAGGGCATATTCGGGGACTACGAGCTCCCGGGAGAGACCGAGAGCATGCTCTTCGCCCTGCAGGCCGCCATAGGGGCCATCATCATCGGCTTCTTCATCGGCAGGTACACCAGGAGCAAGAGCGAGAGGGAGGGCGGCAACATCCGCGAGGGAGGCAGCGGGGGATCCAAGCCCGAGGCCGACGCAGACGCCCAGCCCCCCGAGAAGTACTACTACAGGTGAGACGGGATGGCCGGCGGCGGTAGGCCCAGGAACAAGGACTCGGGCGTCTCCGAGCACATCCAGATGGACACGCTGGCGTACAGCTCCAGGATGCTCCACTGGCCCCCTCTGGGCAAGCTGCTCCTGGTCATCTCCGTCCTGGTGGTCAACATCACGACCGACTCGGTCGTCACCGCCTTCGCGGTGATGGCCCTGGGCCTCGCCCTGATGGCCTACTCCACCAACATGAGGATACCCTTCATGCTCGCCCTGGCCATCGGGGAGGCCTTCCTGATCCTGGTGGTCGCCTGCGGGATCATCTCCATCAGCGGGGACGCGTCCCAGCCCGCCATCTGGGAGTCCAGGTTCCTCTGGCTGGACCTGCACATGACCCACGACAGCTTCAACCAGGCGATGCTGGTCCTGATAAGGGCGGTGGCCGGGATCACGGTGATGATATCCTTCGCCACCTCCACGCCCATCCCCCATCTCTCCCAGGCCCTGAGGCAGATCAGGATCCCGGACGAGATCTGCGAGATCGTGGTGCTCATCTACCGCTACGCCTTCCTCCTGCTGGAGAGGATGGACACCATGTGGAGCGCCGCCAGCAGCAGGCTGGGGTTCTCCGGGTTCAGGAGGACCATGAGGACCCTGGCCTCCATAGCCGTGGGGATATTCATGTCGTCCATGAGCCTGGCCGACAAGGCCCAGGTGTCCCTGGAGTGCAGGGGGTACCAGGGGTACTTCCCGATCTACAACCGTCCGCCGAAGGCGGGTGCGGCCTGGGTGGCGATCGCCGTCCTGGCCTTCGCGCTGCTGTACATCCTCGGCATCCACACCGAGGACGTGATCGACTTCGCCGGACTGATATTCGGAGCGCGATAACCATGGAGCACATACTCGAGGCCAGGAACGTCTCCTACAGGTACGGGAAGGCGGAGGGCGCCCCGCTGTCCCTCAAGGAGGTGTCCCTGGGGATCAGGGAGGGCGTCAGGACCGTCATCCTGGG
>CAYZSQ010000174.1:0-2404 GCA_964479785.1 uncultured Methanomassiliicoccales archaeon | reverse complement strand
CAGGCGATGCGCTCAGCGAGGTGTTCGCCGAGGCCCCGCTGGAGACTCTGGAATCGTTCAGGACCGAGATGGGCTTCGACCTGGGCTTGGGAGGGTTCGCGTTCGATACCGGCACCTGCCTGATCTACGTGGCCGTGGTCACGGCAGTGTTCTTCGCCATAGCCGTGGCCGGCATCAGGCGCCGCTGACCGGCCGGTCGGTTTCAGGCTCGGGACTCCGCCTGCCTCCTGTCCCTGACGTACGCCACCAGGACCAGCACCAGCAGGATCAGGATGCCGCACACCAGGAAGGAGTCGGCTATGCCGTCCCCGTACAGGATGCGTATGTCCGTCGCGTACGGCGACAGGGCCGCGTCCGTCAGATGGTCGAGTATGCCGGAGTCCGAGGGGTAGGACCCCAGGAGGTCGTCCGGGAGGATGGAGCCCATGCCGGCGCCCATGGTGACGTTGATTATCAGCCCGATGAACGCCGTGGCCACGGTGGTCCCCATGGACCTGAATATGTTCATGCCGGACATCGCCATGCCCATGTTCTCCGGGTCGGCGTTGTTCTGGACCGCCACCATGAGGATGGATGACAGGCAGCCGCCGCCGAACCCGATGATGAACATGTACACCATCATCAGCCATATCTCGGTGTCCACGGTGATGGTGGACATGAGCGCCAGGCCGATGCAGGACACCACCGGGCCCATGATGAGCCATATCCTGTACCCGGTACGGTTCAGCAGGAACCCGCTCGACAGCGATGTGATGAGCATCCCGGCCACGAACGGCAGCAGATACAGCCCGGCCGTGGTGGCGTCGTAGAGCAGGACGGTCTGCAGGTACCTGGCTATGTAGGCCGTGGCGCCCATGGTACACATGTTGGAGATCAGCAGACCGATGCAGGCCCAGGTGATCACCTTGTCGTGGAACATGGACGGGTCCAGGACCGGGTTCTTGGAGCGCCTCTCGATCATCACGAAGGCGATGATGAGCGCCACCGCCGCGGCCACCAGCAGGACGGTCTCGACGCTGGCCCACTCGAAGGTGCTGCCGCAGAACGACAGTATGACCAGCACGTCCAGCAGGAACAGGGCGATGGCCACCATCCCCGGGTAGTCGATGGACGGCCTCCCCTCCTTCCTGACCGACGGGATGGTCCTGATGCACAGGGCCATGGCCAGGAGCAGCAGGGGGACGTTGAACAGGAACACCGACCTCCAGCCCAGGAAGTCCGTGAGCAGTCCGCCGAGGACCGGCCCCACGGCCATCCCCACGCTGAACATGGAGCCCAGGACGCCCTGGATCTTCCCCCTCTCCCTGGGGGAGTAGACGTCCGCCACCGTGGCGTTGATCACGGGGATCATCATCCCGGCGCCGACGCCCTGGATGGCCCTCAGGACCACCATCAGGCCCACCGAGTTGCATATCCCGCACAGGAATATGCCCACCAGGAAGATCGCGAGGCCGGTGATGAAGATGGACCTGCGGCCGTAGATGTCCGACAGCTTCCCGGCTATCGGGATGAAGATGGTCTGCGTCAGCAGGTACGACGTGAACATCCAGCTGAACATGGACGCCCCGCCAAGCTCCTCCAGAATGGGGGTGATGCTCGTGGACAGGATCGTCCCGCTCAGGCAGACCACGAACTGCGATATGACCAGGCCCACGAAGACGCTTGTGCGCTTCCGGGGGTCCATGGTCTCCCATAGAGGTTTATCTGACATGATACTGTTGCATCTGCAACAGATGCATTTATAAATATATTTGTTCACCCGTCTGGTCGGGCATCGCGGGATCCCATACCGGCGAGTTTGCGCGCCGCCGTGCCGCCTGCATGACGACGCAGGGCCTGTGCGCTGCGCGGGCTCCGCGAAACGTTAAAGCGGTCCGCCCCGATGGCCGTGCATGGACGGGGCACGGGAGGGCTACGCCCTCATCCGCATCAGGAACTTCCTCAGGGACAGGACCCTGGAGGGGCTGCAGGGCACCGACCTGAAGACCGGGCACGTGCCGTTCCTGCTGACGGTCCTGGCCGAGCCGGGGGTGTCCCTGACGGAGCTGTCCCGCCGCACCGGGCTGGACAAGTCCACCGTGGCCCGCAACGTCCAGCAGCTGGTGGACCTGGGCTACGTGGAGAGGGTCGGGGACCCAAGGAGGTCGAACACCGTCTACCTGACCGAGAGGGGGGAGACCGCCGCCAAGGAGCTGGCCGAGAGGGACGCGGAGGCCACCAGGGACCTTCTGTCCCGCCTGGAGCCCGGGGACGAGGAGGACCTGGAGCGCATCCTCCGCAGGATCATGGACCGGGTCGAGGACGCCGGGTACTGAATCAGTTTTATCGGTGCTCCGCATAGAGGGGGCCCATGAGGAAGTACGACCTGGTATGCTTCGACATGGACGGCACCCTGACCAAGCTC
>CAYZSQ010000173.1:0-2419 GCA_964479785.1 uncultured Methanomassiliicoccales archaeon | reverse complement strand
GGGCCACCGTCCGAGGTGACGGCACCCCCATGCTCGGAATCCCGGGCTCCGCCGTGCGAAGTCCGGCGATCATCACCGAATTTGGTAAAATACAGTTTATCATTATCTGAATGATTCAAATACAATCAAAACATACTTTACCATCATGCCCGAAACCCCGGACGACTGGCCCGTCATCCCCCGCGAGAGGTACCTCCGCATGCTCAGGGACGGCAGGGACGCCCCGTTCATCAAGGTGATCACCGGCATCCGCCGCTGCGGCAAGTCCACCATCATGTCCATGTTCGCCCGGGAGCTCCTGGACTCCGGCGTGCCCGAGGATCGCATCATCCACATCGACTTCGAACGCGACCCGGACGCCCCCATCGCCGATTGGGAATCCCTACTCGACCATGTCCGCGGCCGTCTGGAACCCGGCAGGGGGAGGTACATCCTTCTGGACGAGGTCCAGGACGTGGACGGCTGGGAGAGGGCGGTGAGGTCGCTGTTCGAATCCGGCGCCGACGTCTACGTCACCGGCTCCAACTCCCAGATGCTGTCCTCCGAGATATCCACCAGGCTGTCCGGCAGGACGGTGGAGATCCACGTCATGCCCCTGGTGTTCTCCGAGTACGTGGCGTTCAGGCGGCAGGGCGTCCCGGTGGACGCCATGTTCCAAGACTATCTCGTCCACGGCGGCATGCCCGCGGTGGCCCTCCTGGAGGACACGCCCGCCAGGGCCATGATCCCACAGCACCTGGACGGCATATACGGGACCGTGTACCGCAGGGACATCGAGGAGAGGCACAGCATCCGCGGGTCGTCCACCATGTCCGACCTGATCAGGTTCATGATGCGCAACATCGGGTGCAGGACATCGCCGAAGAACATCGCCGGGAGCCTCTCCGGTGCGGGGATGAGGGTCTCCGCGCCCACCGTCCAGGACTATCTGGACCTCATTACCGGGGCGTACCTGATGACCAGGTCCGAGAGGATCGACTCCCGTACCATGGGCTGTCTGCGGACGACGGACAAGTTCTACGCCGCCGACCTCGGGGTCAGGAACGTCATAGCGCCCATGAGGGACGGGGACCTGGCCATGATGATCGAGAACATCGTGTTCAACGAGCTCCGCTTCCGGTACGGGTCGGTGGCGACGTTCGACGTGGACGGCAGGGAGGTGGACTTCGTGGCGGACCCCATGGGCCGCCGGATGTACTTCCAGGTCTGCATGGGCATCGGGGACGAAGGCACCAGGGAGAGGGAGCTCAGGCCCCTGCGGGACCTGGGGGACAACTACCCCAAGACGGTCATCACCTGGGAGAGATACCCCGTGGACGACATAGATGGCGTACGGGTGGTGGCGCTTCTGGACTGGCTGCTGGAGTGAGCCCCGGCGTCGCCCGGAATCACTTCCTCCTATCCGCGATCAGGAAGACGGCCGTCAGGGCAGCGGCCACGGCCGCCGCGGCGCAGGCCACGATGACGGCGGAGTCCGCGGGATCCTCCAGCACGACCGCCGCGGGCGGTACGTACACGTCATCATGATGGATGGGACGCGGGGTGACGGGATCCCATGCGCATCCCCGCTCCTCGGCCACCCCGTACGTGCCGTCGCTGTTGTATTGGAGGGCGTACCCGTCCGCCAGATACCGTTCGTCCACTGCCCTGTTGAAGGACCCTCCCGACACGGTCAGGACGGAGTCCTCGCTTTCGTCGAAGATCAATTCCGCCTCGCCCCGCACTATGAACCTGCCTCCCGTGATGGCGATGGACTGGTCGGATGTGTCGGACATGCAGATCAGATAGGTTCTGGTTCCTTCGACGTAGAATGACGGGTTCCCGTTGATGGTTATGGATCCATCGGTTCCCCTCGAGGCCGTCACGGCATAACGATTTCTATCCTCATATTCGGAGAGGGCACTTTCCCCATAGCCCAGCACACTGAACGTGCCGCCGTTTATCGTCAACGTCCCACCTCTGTTCTGGATCAGATTGTTCCCGCCGGCCCATCTGACGACGGTGTTGTCCAGGACGAAGGTGCCGCCGTTGACGGTGATCACGCCACCGGGCTCGTTCTTCAGGACGTTGGCCGCGTTGTAGAACTGCCCTCCGTCGATGGTCAGGGTCCCGGTGTAACTGCTGTCGTCGCCGTTGCGTATGAGCGAGGAGACGTTGCCGAATTCCTTTTCGTTCAAATCCCCTGTGTAGAAGAGCCCGTCCTTGATGACCATGGTGCCGTAGTTGGCCACCAGGTACCAGGTATTCGTACTGTTCTGATTCTCAGTCCTGATGACCTCATCGCTACGAGTGAAGGTCCCGTTCTCGATTCTGACGGTCCCGTAGTTGAGGATCGCCGCTTTATCATCGGTCACGTTGTCGACCGTCCCGTCGCCGGTGATGGTGAGCGTCGCACCCGATCCGACGGTTATGGTGTGGT
>CAYZSQ010000172.1:0-2436 GCA_964479785.1 uncultured Methanomassiliicoccales archaeon | reverse complement strand
CTGACCATCGACGGGGTCGAGAAGGCCCATCCGGAGTACGAGGACCTGGCCGAGGCCTGCAGGTCCAGGGGGATCCCCTTCAGGGAGGGGTACGAGATCGTGATGGCGTCGCTCAGGCGCTGAGTTCCCGATCGTCCGGGGTCATATCCTGCGGATCAGGTCGGCGATGCCCTCCTCGATCCTGTCCAGCTCCTCGACGACACGGTCCTCATCCGCGTCCAGGCGGGACAGCGCCCTCCTGGCGCGGTCGGTGCTCCTCAGAGCCTTCCTGTGGGCGGAGCGCCTCTGGATGACGGACACGATCCAGTTCCCTATGGCGGCTATGCAGGCCAGGGTCAGCGTGCCGCAGGTGATGATGAACAGCGACGTGAACAGCCTGTTCTCCGGGGAGGGGGTCAGATCCCCGTATCCCACCGTCGTCACGGTGTAGACGGTGAAGTACAGGGAGTCCAGCAGGCTCCAGCCCTCCAGATGGGAGAAGGCCAGGGTGCCGGCTGCGAGCAACAGGGCCAGGGTGGCCAGGGCGAAGAGGACCGCGTACTCATCCCTGTTCATCCTTCACCTCCTCCAGCGCCTTGTCCACCGCTTCCCTGTCGAGTCCCTTGGACTCCGCCCATCTGTAGAGGGCCTCCCTGTTCCTCCTGTGGACGTCCTCGATCTCCCTCTCCAGCCTCTCGCCGCGCCGGGAGTGCATCTCCAAGACCATCCCGCCCACCACGCCCAGGGCGGACGTGATCCCCACGGTGCCGAGGAGCATCACCGCCACGGTCACGATCCTCCCGGTCTCGCCGGCGGGGACGACGTCGCCGTACCCCACCGTCCAGAGGGTCTGGACCACGAAGTAGAGGGAGTCCGTGGCGGACATGCCGCAGAAGTGCATGGTCGCCAGGGTGGCCGCGGCTATCAGCGCCACCATGTAGGCGACCACGGCCCAGAGATACGCCGGGTACCTGTCCATGAGCCCTCAGCTCTCCGGGGATCGCTTGGTGCCCACGTAGATGTTGACGGCGCCGAAGGACTTCACGTAGAACCTGGCGTCCTCGAACCCGGCCTTCCTGAAGATCCTGACCATGTCCTCGCCGTAGGGGAACCCCTCGATGGAGGCGGTGAGCCACTCGTAGGCGGACTGCCTCCCGTCGATGGACTTGCCCTTGTCGTACTTGCGGCCGTACCTCTTGACCCTTCTCATGTAGATGTTGTAGAAGAAGCGGACCAGGCCGTTGCTCGGCTTGGAGAGCTCGGCCACCACGACCCTGCCCCCCGGGGCCAGCACCCGGTGCATCTCGGAGACGGCCTTCTGGATGTCGCAGACGTTGCGCAGCATGTACCCGGAGGTCACCAGGTCGAAGGATCCGTCGTCGAACCCGAGGTCGAGGGCGTCGCCCTCCTTCCAGTCTATCCTCACCGGCAGGTCCAGCTCCGACTCCTTGCGGGCGGCCAGCTCCAGCATCCTCGGGGTGATGTCCACCCCCACCACCGTGGAGCCGTCGCCGGCGGTCCTGGCCACGTGGAAGGCGATCTCACCGGTGCCGGTGCCAACGTCCAGGCACCTCTTGCCGCGGATGTCGCCGGCCTTCCTCATCATGAACCTGTGCCAGCCCTGCACCATGTGCATGCTCATGATCTCGTTCATCTCGTCGTAGTAGTCCGCGATCTCGGTGAAGACATCCTTGATGTACTCCTCCTTGCCCTCGAACTGGACGCCTGTCTTGAGCTCCTCTTCAGCCATTTCAGATCACCGGAATGTAGTATGATGCGATGTAGCCCAGCACCAGCAGGACGCCGAAGTGCCAGTTCATCCTGAACGCCATCGGCACCAGCATGAAGTTGGCCCGCGGGTCCTCCGGGGCCCTCCTGGCGTTGACCACCAGCCTGTGCATGTCGTACAGCGCCAGGAACGCCAATGCGCATCCCATGGGGGCGACTCCCGTCGCCAGCAGGATCAGCAGTATGGGGTAGGACACGCCGTTCATGAAGTAGTAGAGTTTGAGGCTGCCCTCGCGGCTGAGATGGCCGCACAGGGTGCCCACGCCGGCCTTGCGGTCCTCCTCGTAGTCCCTGGTCTCGTTGCCTGTCAGGACCCCGGTGATCATGAAGGCGTTGGGCAGGGACAGCAGCAGGACCTCCCAGGAGAAGATGTCGCCGGTGAGCACGTAGTACGTGCCGAGGGGCATCAGGACCCCCATCATCAGGAACACGGAGGGCTGTCCAAGGCCGTAGTACTTGTACGCCGGGCCCACGGTGTACATGGCCGCCCCGGCCACACCCAGGATGCCGTAGGCCAGGATGCCCCAGCCCACGTGCCAGATGAACACCAGGCCGATCAGGCAGGTGACGGCGATGCAGGCCATCCCCGCCAGAAGTACATGCTTCGGTCTCAGCACGCCGGTGACCAGCTCCGGGGAGCGGGTCTCGTTCTCCACGGTGTCGGTGCCC
>CAYZSQ010000171.1:0-2454 GCA_964479785.1 uncultured Methanomassiliicoccales archaeon | reverse complement strand
CCTCCGCCTGGAGCTGGTGGGGATGCCGGAGATCAGGGAGTGGGCCGAATCGGGGGCCCACACGGAGACCCTCCGCCGATGTGGAACGAGGCATTATCCCATCCCGGCGGGGATCCGGACCCGAACCTAGATATCGTCCGGGGTCGTCGGAGGGACCATGGCCGAGCTGGGATTCGGACTGATGCGCCTGCCGCTCGAGGACGGGGCCTACGACACCGTGGACGTCGAGGCCACGCGCCGGATGGTGGACCGCTTCCTGGATGCGGGGATGAGCTACTTCGACACCGCCTACTACTACCACGACGGCGCCAGCGAGAGGGCCGTGGGCAGCGAGCTGGCGGCCCGGCACCCCCGCGGGAGCTTCAGGCTGGCGGACAAGCTCCCCATGAAGCTCATCAGGGACGAGGCCGACCCCTCGGTGCAGGGCCGTCTCCTGGAGGAGCAGATGGGGCGCTGCGGCGTGGACCGCTTCGACAGCTACATGCTCCACAACGTCTGCAGGACATTCCACCCGGCGGCGGAGCGCCTGGACTCCTTCGGGTTCCTCAGGGACATCAGGGACGCCGGCCTGGCCGGCAGGGTGGGGTTCTCCGTCCACGACGACGCGGACTTCGTCGCCGGGCTATTGGACCGGAACCCGGACATGGACTTCGTGCAGCTGCAGATCAACTACCTGGACTGGGACAGCGACCTGATACAGTCCCGCAGGTGCTACGAGGAGGCGGTGTCCAGGGGGATCCCGGTCGTTGTCATGGAGCCGGTGAAGGGCGGCGCCCTGGCCGACCCGCCGGAGGAGGCCCGGAGGGTCCTGGAGAGGGTGGATCCGGAGGCCTCCATGGCATCCTGGGCCCTGAGGTTCGTCGCCGGACTCGACGGCGTGGAGACCGTGCTCTCCGGGATGACGTCCATGGACCAGCTGGAGGACAACATCTCCACCTTCCGCGGGATGCGCCCGCTGGACGGGGAGGAGTCCGAGGCCCTGGAGAGGGTGGTGGGGATCATCTCCCGGCACACGGCGGTCCCGTGCACCGGATGCAGGTACTGCGTGCCCGCATGTCCGAAGGGCATACTCATCCCGGATTACCTCCACATCTACAACAGCGCCATGAGGGCGCCGGCCAAGGGGCTCCAGCCCCAGAGGTTCTACTACCTCAACCGTTCGAAGGGCCATGGGAGGGCCTCGGACTGCATCGGATGCGGGAGGTGCGAGGCCGACTGCCCGCAGCACATAGAGATAAGGAGGGAGCTGGCCGAGGCGGCCTCGCTCCTGGAGAGGATGTGACGATATGTCTGGAGAGATGCTCTACTTCGAATGCTACTCAGGGATCAGCGGGGACATGGCCGTGGCGGCGATGCTGGACCTGGGGGCGGACACGGGCGCCCTGGAGAGGGCGCTGGCGTCCTTGGACCTGGAGGGGTTCAGGACGGAGATATCCAGGGCGTCCAGGTGCGGGCTGGACGTCTGCGACTTCGATGTGGTCCTGGAGGAGGACAACCACGACCATGACGCGGGATACCTGTACGGCAGCGGTCACGATCATGGCGGTCACGATCATCATGAACACCATCACGGCCACAGGGGCCTCCCGGAGATCCTGGACATCATCGGCCGTGCGGACATGACCGACGGGGCCAGGGAGGTCTCCCGCAGGATATTCGGGATCCTCGGGGAGGCCGAGGCCAGGGCCCACGGGGTCCCCCTGGAGCAGGTCCACTTCCACGAGGTCGGGGCGGTGGACTCCATCGTGGACATCGTCGCCCTGGGGGTGTGCATCGACTCCCTGGACGTGTCCGGCGTCTGCTTCTCCGAGCTCTACGAGGGCACCGGATGCGTAAGGTGCCAGCACGGGGTCCTGCCGGTGCCGGTGCCGGCGGTGGCCAACATCGCGGAGGCCCACGGCCTGCCGCTGAGGATCACCGGCTCCGCCGGGGAGTACGTCACCCCCACCGGGGCGGCCTTCGCCGCGGCCGTCCGCACCGGGCCGGTTCCGCGGTCGTTCACCGTCTCCGCCGTGGGGATGGGGGCGGGCAAGAGGGAGTCGGAGAGGTCCGGCATCCTGAGGGCGATGCTGATAGTGCCAGCGCCCGGGAGCGACACCGTGGTGAAGCTGGAGTGCAACATCGACGACTGCACCGGCGAGGCCCTGGGCTACACCGCGGAGAGGCTGATGGCCGAGGGTGCCAGGGACGTCCACTACACCCCGGTGTACATGAAGAAGGGCCGTCCGGGGCACATGCTGTCGGTGGTCTGCACCGAGGACCTGCGGGAGAGGATGGAGTCGATAATCTTCTCCGAGACCTCAACCGCAGGGATCCGCAGGGCGGTCATGGAGAGGACGGTCATGGACCGCAGGACCGTCGAGGAGGACACCCCGATCGGCAGGGTCAGGGTGAAGTACCTGACCATCGACGGGGTCGAGAAGGCCCATCCGGAGTACGAGGACCTGGCCGAGG
>CAYZSQ010000170.1:0-2476 GCA_964479785.1 uncultured Methanomassiliicoccales archaeon | reverse complement strand
TGAGTCCCTCCTCGGCCTCACGCTGGTCGGGGATGGTCTGCCTGACGGCGCAGTTGACGCCGTACTCCTCGTGGAACTTCTCGCAGATGGCCTTCTGGCCCTCGACGACGGGGACGGACAGCTTGGGCTGGTTCATCTGGGAGACCCACTCGGTCTCCAGCTGGACGCTGGGGAACCCGGCGGTGACGGCCCTGTTCAGGATGTCCTTGGAGATGTAGTCCACATACTCCTTCCTGAGGGACTCGGGGTCCTTCTCCTTTCCAGGCCTGGGAGCGTAGTTGATCTCGGGGATGACCTCGCCGGCTCCGATCTTGATTCCGAATCCGTAGGAAACGGGCTGCTTCGCCTTTCCGAAGACCATGTCATCGGCACAGTCATAGGCCATTTTGGTGTATCTTGTAACTGCCATCTTAATCACTCTCCAACGATGTCGTCCCACTCCTCTCTGATTCTCTTCCAGTCGTAGCCCTCGAGCATCTTCTGGGCCAGGACGGGGGTCTGGGGCGCCTTCTCGGAGTAGATTCCGAGGTCGTAGGAGTTGGCGTAGTCCCTGTTGACGGCTCCGCCGCATCCCATCATGGGGATGTTGAGGCCGGCGTCGATGAGACCCTGGGCGACCCTGGGGAACGCGGTCATGGTGGTGGTCATCAGAGCGGTTCCGGAAATGAAGAGGGGCTTGACCTCGACGCACTTGGCGACGGCGTCGACGACGGGCACATCACGGCCCATGTCGATGACGTCGTATCCGGAGGACCTCATCATGACAGCGGCGATGTTCTTTCCGATGTCGTGGGGGTCTCCCTCGGCGGCGTGCATGACGACGGTTCCCTTGGACTCCCTTCCGCCGGGAACCTGCTTCTCGGCGAGAGCGATTCCGATCTCCATGGTCTTGGCGGCCATCATGATCTCGGGCAGGTAGTAAACGTGCTCTGCGTACAGTTTGGCGACGATCTCCATACCGGCAACCAGGCCGTTGTTGATGACGTCGAGGGGGGCCCTCTCTTTGATTGCCTCCGCGACGACGGGTCCAACGGTCTTGAACCTCATGTACATGACTTCCTCGGCGACCTTGTGGAAAACAGGGTCGGAGGGGAGCAGCTTCTCAGCCATCTCCTGGGGAGTCATCTCGACCTGAAGGTCGATGTCGTAGCGCTTCAGTACTTTCGAAAAGTCTGCACCTTCGCAACTAAGCATTCTATCTCCTCTGTGAAGAACACTAAGATTCTTCACGTTGCAGGGTAATCTCTGATAATATTTACGTGATTTCATGGATATTTGATACATCCATACATTTTATCGATGTTATTTTTAAACAAAGCATCATTTATCCATCCAACTGCATACTTTTAACCTACAATATATAATATTTTCGAAATTTGCAATGTTCATACATCCAACAGCATCCATAATGAAATGACATGGTTATCGTCGAAATATTGAATGTTTTATCCCATGATATTTAACAATTCGTAGGTCGAAGGACCTTGGTCCTCGGAACGATATGACGATCGACGTTGGATACATCGTCCAAGCCACAGGACGATCGACCGGATGGATGCGGAAGTGAGAGAACCAAAAAAGGAGTGCGGCGGGCGCCGGTCCCGAAGGGCCGGCGGGGACCGCCGGGAAGGGGTTTTTGAAAGGTCCTTCGGCTTCAGAGGCCGTAGTTCTTCTTGTCGTACAGGGGCACGAGCTCGGAGTACTTCTTGTCGCAGTACTCGAAGAACTTGTCCTCGTTGTCGGGCAGGGCCTCGAGATCCTTGATGATGACCTCGAGGACCTCCAGCTGCTTGTTGGTGAGCTGGAGCTCCTTGGCGTCGTAGCCGCTCTTGATGATCTTGGCGGCGGTCAGCCCGGCGGCCTTGGCCCTGAGGTAGATGTCGTCACCGTTCTCGGCGATGGCCTGTCCGATCTTGTAGGCGTTGTCGTAGGCGAGGATGTATCCCTCGGGCCCACGGGCCCTGTCGGAGATCATGTAGAGGTCCCTGAGGGTCTTCTCCTGGCCGGTCTGGATGGCGGTGTTCATCAGGGAGACCTCGTATCCGAGGGGTCCGAGCCAGCAGGCGACGGAGGATCCACCGAACTCGGGGTGGTACTCCACGGACTCGTTGGACCAGAGGTCGCAGCACTGGGCGATCAGGTTGCCCTGAAGGTCGCAGTGGGCGCACTGGCAGTTCTTACCCTCCTGGGCGGTGGGCTTCCCGGCGATGGCCTTCACGATGGGTCCCTCGTATCCGCAGTCCTTGTCGGGTCCGGCGGCGCCGCACTCCCAGGCCACGAGGGTCCTGGCGGCGGAGATGGCCCTGGTCACGGCGGAGAAGGTCCTCTGGACGTCGTTGTCCAGGTATCCGCCGGCCATGAACATGGAGGTGTTGGCTCCGGAGCAGTTGGTGTCCCCTCCGGCCACGCACTTGTTCTTCTTGGCGATGTCGACGAACTGGGACCAGACGTACTCCATGTCGATGGATCCGAGGTA
>CAYZSQ010000169.1:0-2519 GCA_964479785.1 uncultured Methanomassiliicoccales archaeon | reverse complement strand
CCTTCCTGGACGACCTCAGCGACTACAACGTCATCCTCCCCCAGACCGGCGAGGAGTTCGAGCTGGACGTGTGACCATGAAGGGCCTGGACGCCTTCCTCGAGCTGGATGTCGGGAAGTGCGACATCACCACCGAGCTGACCGTCCCCGACACCGACGGCACCGCCTACATCACCGTGGAGTCCGACGCCGTCGTGGCGGGCCTCGAGGAGGCGGCCGATGTCTTCGCCCTCGTCGGGGCCGACGCCACCGCACTGTTCAAGGACGGGGACCGTGTCAGGGCGGGATCCCGCGTGATGTCCGTGGTCGGACCGATGGCCGGCATGATCACCGCCGAGAGGACCGCCCTGAACATCCTGATGTTCATGAGCGGCGTCGCCACCGCCACCGCCGAGGCCGTGGAGGCGGCTGACGGGAGGATCGTGGTGGCCGCCACCCGCAAGACCGTGCCCGGTTTCGGCGCCCTCCAGAAGAAGGCCGTCGCCGTGGCCGGAGGGGACCCCCACAGGGCGGACCTGGGCTCCATGATCCTCATCAAGGACAACCACATCCGCGCCTGCGGATCCGTCAGGAACGCCATGGAGAAGGTCTCCGGGGCCACGTTCTCCCTGAAGGTGGAGGTGGAGGTGGACAACGTCCAGGACGCCGTCATCGCGGCGGAGATGGGCGCGGACATGATCATGGCGGACAACACCGGCCCGGAGCTCACCGGGGAGATCCGCGACGCCGTGAAGGCGGTGAACGAACGCATACTGGTGGAGGCCTCCGGCAACATCACCGCGGAGACCCTCCCGGAGTACATCGGGAAGGCGGACATAGTCTCCATGGGGTGCCTCACACACTCCGCCCCCGCCGTCCAGTTCTCGATGGACATCAACTGACATGGACAGAGACACCTACGACCAGCTGGCACTGGCCCTCCTCTACTTCATGTCATGGAAGGAGCGCGATGACTCCGATCACCGCAGGACGTGGATAGGGTTCGACTTCGGCTCACTGGACCGCCTGGAGGAGATGGGCTACCTGGTGGGGAGACACGGCAACAAGTCCAAATTCATCACGCCCGAGGGCATCGCCCGTGCCATGGAGGTCATCGACATGATAGACGAGAGGCTCGGCGACGACCTCCGTGAAACCAATAAATCCGATCGGGAGGATTGAGGGGACATGGCACTGAACATGGAAGACTACGTGTGCGAGTACTGTGGCAGGCCCTGCACGAACATCGTGTACGCCGCCTTCGTCTGCGACGACCCGGAGTGCCTTGAGAAGGCCAGGATCGACCGCGGTGGCCCCGGTGGCCACATGAAGAGGAAGGCCGAGGGGAAGCCCATCATACCCACCGACCTGGAGGAAGAGGCCAGGGAGTTCAACGGCCAGTGACCCTGGGCCGTCCGAACCTCATATCCCGGTGTACACCCTGTTCCCGTGCACCGGGGCCGGGTCCCCGGCCATGTACGCCGACACGTAGCCGTCTATGAACCCCCTCATCTCCTCCTCCGCGGAGCGGATCTCATCCCCCTTCGCCCTGGATGCGCGGAGATAGGCGACCTCCGACCCCTTCTTGACAGCTTTGGACAGCAGGTCCGTGAACCCGGCGGTGCCGTCGTCGGGCTGGACGGACGCCAGGCGCCCTGCCTCGTCCCCGTCGATACCGGACAGCGCGGACTCGGCGGCCGACAGTGCCAGGCGGTACGGCACCACCAGCATGGAGGTGTACTCCCCGGACTTCCTGGACACCGCCCTCCTCAGCGGGTTCAGGGTCCCAGGGCCGGCTCCGACGAAGCTGTCGGCATCGTCCACCACCATCCTGAGCAGCGGGACGTGGTCCCTCATGTCCGGGAGCAGCTGGATGCGCTGCAGGAGCATCAGCGAGGCCAGGTTCCTCATGGCGAACGCGTCCCGCGGGACCATGGACGCCACCGTGCCGGAGAGCGAGCGGTACAGCGGGATGCAGAGGGATGCCTCGATCCCCCTGCGCAGGCACAGCCTCTCCAGGCCGAAGGCGTAGGGGACGTTGCACTTGCCGCCGGCCTTGGTCACCATCAGTATGCATCCGGACATCAGCTCGGCGCAGCGGCCCACCAGCCCCGGGAGCTCCTCCTGGGGGGCGACCGCCGCCGCCCTGGTCCAGACCAGCCCCGCCTCGAACACGTTGCCCCTCGACGCGTACGTCGCACCCAGGGCGTACCATGCCTCCCAGGAGTCCGGACTCCTCCTGACCGCCGCGTCCGCACGCCCCGCGAACTCCTTGCCCTCCCTGACCAGGGCGTCGGCCCGGTCCGGCTCCAGGACCTCGTCGGTCCTCTCGCCCCCGTAGGGTCCGGCGTCGTTCATCACACCGCAGCTGTGGCAGACCCAATGGCCTATCGGGTCGAACCCGTACTCGTTCCCGCACCGGCACCTGCATACCATGCGCCGTACATCCGCGTTCGGAATATGAATCAGCGGGTCGGAGCATCGAAAGAGGTGAAGCACCGCCCGCAGGGACCCCCTCGGGAAGGGCGCGGCCCTCCGCCC
>CAYZSQ010000168.1:0-2535 GCA_964479785.1 uncultured Methanomassiliicoccales archaeon | reverse complement strand
GAGGTACCCATAGAACGCTCGTAAATGACGAGTTTGATAGAAGCCGGATGTAAGTACCGAGGTTCGCCGAGGTATTCAGTCCTGGCTTACTAAAGTTCTTCGAACGTCGCTGGGGTGTGGTCTAGCAGTCAAACAGGTTTCGTATGAATCTCTCTCATCCTCCGAACAACCCTCTTACTTCTCCGATTCGCTTTCAGATGGGGCCCTGGCTCCAGGTTTTTATAGGTTAAGTCCCTGGGCACCGCAATGGCCATCAGAAGCATACAGTCCGCCGTCCCCTACGACTCCTCGATCTACCTGGTGGATTCGGAGAGGACCATGCTGGTGGACGCCGGCACCGGTCTCGATCACGCCGGTGTCTCCTCAAGGATAAGATCCATACTGGGGGGACGCCCGCTGGACATGATCGTCGCCACCCACTGCCACTTCGACCACGTGGGGGGCATCCCGGCCCTGGCCGAGGAGTTCGGCTGCCCGGTGTACTGCGGGGAGTTCGACGCCCCGTACCTCAGGGAGGCCGACGACGCCCACATACTCTCCGGCATGTTCGGCTGCTCTATGAAGGCGATGGATGTGGCGGACCTCCGGGACGGCCAGGTCATCGACCTGGGCGACACCGGCTTCACAGTCATCCACACCCCGGGTCACACCCCGGGGGGCATATGCCTCTACGAACCGTCCTCGGGATCCCTGATCTCCGGGGACACCCTGTTCGAGACCGGGATCGGCCGCACGGATTTCCCCGGCGGCTCGTTCGCCAGGCTCAGGGAGTCGCTGGTCCGGCTTAGTAATATTGACATAAGGGGACTGTATCCGGGTCATGGAACCATATGCGGAAGGTGGGATCCCTCGATGATGGCGAGGATCCTGACCATGGTAGGTGTTTGAATGAAGATAATTAAGTGCGATTACTCCCGCGGCTTCGACGCGCACTGCGAGGAGGCCGTCGCCGCAGCGGCGGAGGACGTGGCGGCAGGCAGGCTGATAGTCTACCCGACGGAGACGGTCTACGGCATCGGTGCCGACATCTACAACGAGTCAGCCGTCAAGAGCCTGTACGTGGCCAAGAACAGGCCCTTCGACATGCCGCTCTCCGTGGCGGTCTCCGACAAGGCCATGCTCGAGAAGGTGGCGGTCCTCAACGAGAACGCCGACAGGCTGATCAAGGCGTTCCTTCCGGGCCCTCTCACGATCATCATCAAGAAGCAGTCAGACGTCCCCGACATCGTCACCTCCTCGTCCCAGAAGGTGGGCATCCGCATCCCGGACAACAGGTTCGCCCTGGAGCTCATCAGGAGGACGGGCCCCATCGTGGCCACCTCCGCCAACCTGCACTCCCACCCCGACGCCGTGGACGTGGACTCCGCCATCACCGACTTCGGCGACTCGGTCGACACCTACATCGACGCCGGCGCCTGCACCATCGGCCACCCGTCCACCATCGTCTGGCTCATGGACAGGGAGGTGGAGATCATCCGCCAGGGCGCCATCCCCGCCGAGAGGATCAGGGAAGTGCTGGGATGCTGACGGGGGAGCAGCTGGACAAGCTGCGCATCGCCGGGAAGGTCTCCGGGGCCGCCAGGGAGCTTGGGCTCTCCATGGTGAAGGAGGGCGTGAAGCTCTACGACGTGGCGCAGGAGGTGGAGGGCTACATACGCGAGCACGGCTGCGGGCTGGCGTTCCCCTGCAACATCAGCATCAACGAGGTGGCCGCCCACTACACCCCAAGCTGCACCGACAGGACCGTCTTCCAGATCGGCGACGTGGTCAAGATCGACTGCGGGGCGGAGCTGGACGGCTTCGTCGGGGACACCGCCGGCACCGTGGAGGTCGGCACCAACACCTACAGGGACCTGGTGGAGGTGTCCAAGACCGCCAGGAACACCGTGGCCGAGTTCATCGGCGACGGGGTGCCGCTGACGGAGATCGGCAGGGCGGTGGAGATGACCATCACCGGCGCCGGCTACCAGCCCGTCAGGAACCTCTGCGGCCATCAGATCGAGCCCTACAACCTCCATGCGGGGCTCTCGGTGCCCAACTACGACTCCGGGGAGCGGACCCCGGTCAGGGCGGGCATGACACTGGCCATCGAACCCTTCGCCACCAACGGCGCGGGGGAGGTGAGGAACGGCAAGCCCGGGAACATCGTCAGGATCCTCAGGGAGAGGGAGGTGGCCGACCCCAGGGCCAGGGAGTTCCTCGACTACGTGAAGGGGGAGTTCAAGTCGTTCCCCTTCTGCGCCAGGAGTTGCGACTTCCCCGACGCGGAGAGGCACGTGAGGACCCTCATCAGGCACGGCGTGCTGTCCAGCTACGCCCAGCTGGTGGAGGTCAGGGGAGGCATCGTCTCCCAGCACGAGTATACGTTCTACATCGACGGGACCCGCGGAGAGGTCACCACCCTCCCGTAACCGTTATCAACCAGACCCCTTCATACTCATCCTCAAGCCGGGGTAGCCGAGCCTGGTCAAAGGCGAGGGACTCAAGATCCCTTATCGTAGGATTTCAAGGGTTCGAATCCCTTCCCCGGCACCA
>CAYZSQ010000167.1:0-2538 GCA_964479785.1 uncultured Methanomassiliicoccales archaeon | reverse complement strand
ATCCTAGGGGACTGTGGATCCCTTGACTCGGGTTCAAATCTCGGTCCCGGCCCTCATCCCGAACCGTCCCGCGTCCAACCTTCCTTATACGACGCTCCCGCTTCCCATAATGCTATGTCGAGGATACGGGACGATATCGACGCCCTCCGCTCCAGATGTGTGGGGTGCGGGGCGTGCAGGGAGGTCTGCCCATCATTCAGGCACGGGGGCTGCGACCCCCAGGCGGTGATGGAGGGGGACCTGAGGAGGGTCTTCGGCTGCGTGGGATGCGGATTCTGCTCCCGGGCCTGCGAGACCGCCGAACCCAAGCTGGTCATGCTGGCCGCATACAGCGTACTCCTCGACACGCCGGTGAGCCAGGCGTTCCTCGACACAGGCTACTCCAGGTACCCGTCGGGGGAGGCCCCGGGGGCGGACCTGGAGCCGCCCTGGGACGGGGAGGACGTCTACGTCATGCCGGGGTGCGTGGCCAAGTGCGACGTGCCCTACGTCGTGTACGCGGCGGCCTCCGCGCTGAGTGGCATGGGAGTGGGGGCGTCGGAGCTCCCCGGGTTCACCTGCTGCATGTACCCCATCCAGTTCGGCACCATGGAGGACGGGGAGAGGAAGGATTATCTGACCAGGATGGGCGAGACCGCCGGCAAACGCCCCCTGGTGGCACTGTGCGGCGGATGCGACGAGGCCTTCGGCCTGTGCGGCGTGCCCAGCACCCACCTCATCGGGTTCCTCCATGAGCACATGGACCTGCTCCCGAGGGTCCCCGTGCCTCTGAAGGTCTCCGTGGAGCCGGGATGCGCCACCATCGGATACGCCGACAGGATGGACGAGGTCCTCAGGGCCATGGGCTGCATGCCCGTCGGCAACGAGCCGGGATGCTGCGGCAAGGGCAACAGGAACGTGGGCGCGCAGCTGATGGCCGAGAGGCAGGAGGCCGCCGCCGAAGCGGACCTGATCGTTGTGGGATGCCCCATGTGCCAGAAGCAGTACGACCTCGTGCCCGGGGGCAAGCCATCGGTGCACCTGGCGGAGCTCGTGGCTGCGGCCTTCGGGGACAGGACGTCCCTGGACAGGCACAGCATCCCGGTCCCGGGGTTCCGATCGCTCGGGGTACATCTCCCTGAGCCTCTCCACCGCCGACGTGTCGATCCCGATCTCGGGACGGGGGTCGATGGCGTCCATGAAGGATGCGGCGAACAGAGGGTAGTGACGGACGCCCTTGTCATCCACGAAGACGTTCCTGGTCTCGAACATGATCCCGTCCGCACCGTATCTCTTCATCAATTCGTTCAGGGACCTGCATTCGCGGTTGGCCCCCGACTTCACCTCCACCAGGCACACCCTTCCACGGACCACTGTGACGAAATCCACCTCCGCCCTGGAACTGTTGCTGACATGGTACATGAGCCTCCGACCGCCCGCCGCGAAGGCCTGGGCGACGGCGTTCTCCGCGATGGCCCCGGCGTTGACGAACGGATCTCCGAAGAACACCTCGCTGAACACGCTCGTGTCGTAGAGGGATGTCAGCACTCCCGTGTCCAGCATGTACAGCTTGAAGATGTCGGGACGGGCGCGCTCCTCCAGGGGACTCCTGGGCTCGGAGACCCTGTTGCACGTCAGCGTGATGTGCGCCATGGACAACCATTGAAGAGCCGGCGCGAAATAGCGGAACCCGGTGCGTCTGCTGCCCTCCGCCACGCCCGTGTTCTCCAGGTCCACATCGGAGTACGTGAACCTCTTGTTCTCCGCTGCCAGGATCACCGGTATCGACCTGAGACAGGGTTCGATGATGGCCTTGGCCGCACCCTCCGCATACTGGTCCACATCCCCCATGTACCCCTCCATGAGGTCCCTGAATACTGTCCTCAGGCCCGTGACCTTCCCCGTCTCCGTGAAGAGGCGCACCGCCTCCGGCATCCCGCCGACCACCATGTATCTGGAGTACATCCTGCTGAACGACGAGAACAGGAACTCGTCGATCGGCTGATCGCGCCCTATCGCGGCCCTGACCTCGTCGATGGCCGCCTGAGGCACCCCGACCGCCCACAGGAACTCCTCAAAATCCATCGGATGCATGTCGAACGTGGTCATGTATCCCGTCGGGAACAGAGAGACCTCGGACATCCTCACCCCCAGCAGGGAGCCTGACGCTATGACCTTGTACCTGCCGTCCTTCGCCAAGGGCTTCAGAGCCGTCCGCGCCTGCGGGCAGTTCTGGATCTCGTCCAAGAAGATCAGGGTGCCGCCCGGGACGAACTCGAAGTCGGGGAACTCGACGCTCATCTTCATCACCAGCTCGTCCACCTCGAGGCTGCCTTCGAATATCCTGCCGAGACCCGGGTTGTCCTTGAAGTTGATCTCCAGGAAATGGCCTGCGAACTCCCTGTTCCCGAACTCCTCGATGGAATAGGTCTTGCCCACCTGCCTCGATCCCGCGATCATCAAGGCCTTGTGACTGTCGGATGAGGCCCACCTCTCGATGACATCCGTGACCTTCCTGCGCATGCCGGCGATATCGACGTTTGAATTTATCAGATTTTT
>CAYZSQ010000166.1:0-2545 GCA_964479785.1 uncultured Methanomassiliicoccales archaeon | reverse complement strand
TGCTGTCATTTCTTCACCTAACCTTCTTGATTCTGTCCTCTGGTCGGTGCATTATCTCTGATCCTCTGATGTCGATGGTTTTGCCTTCGTATGCGAACCTGAACACATTGCCTGGTTTGGGTACCATTCTCTCAGTTCCGGCCGATTCGATGGTGAACGTGTTTTTCGTCTCGTCGACCACCTTTCCGGACAAGCCGGAGAATGGTTCAGACAGCACTTCCACGTCCAATCCAATGAGTTCAGTTCTGGCGAAGAGTTTGTCTCTCATCTGACCTCGGTGCGGAATCCCATCTCCTCCAGGACGGTCTTGACCCTCTTCTTGTGGTCCCCCTGGAGTTCAATGCGCCCGTCCTTGCAGGTTCCGCCGGCGGCGCATTTGTTCTTCAGCTGCTTGGCCAGGTCGCCGATGTCGATGTCGTTCTCATCGATACCGTCGATCACGGTAACGGTCTTGCCGTATCTGCGGCTGTCAATCGAGATCCTTACCGTCTGCTGCTCACGTGCGATCTCCTCGCACATGCACAGCTCCTTGGGCAATCCGCATACTGGGCAGATCTCGGCCATCAGATCTCTTCCTCCTCCTTCTGGACGGTCAGGATGCGCGCGATGTTCAGCCTGAGGGCGCGGATGGCGCCGGGGCTGGAGGGGGCGCCGCCCATCGCGGTGACTCCCCTCTCGTGCATGAGCTCGTCGCGCAGCTCCTTGAGCCTCTGGTTGCGCTCCTCGACGCTCATGTTCCTGATGTCTGCGGTCTTGAGTGCGGCCATGTCACTGAACCTCCTCTGCGGGTGCCTCCTCCTCGACGGCGGGTGCCTCGGGGGCGGGGGCGGCGAACAGGTCGGGCAGCACGGCGGCGGCCTCGGTCTTGTTGAGCACGGTGATGTCCGCGGGGAGCTTGGCGTCCTTGGCCATGATCTCGACGGTGACTCCGATGACCCCCATCTTCAGCTTGGCCACGGCGTACCCGTGGTCGATGAAGTTGGCCTTCGGCTCACCGCAGAACTTGATGTAGCCCTCCTTGAACTTCTCGGTCCTGTGCCTCTGTCCGGTCAGCTTGCCGGCCACGATGATGTGGCATCCGCGGGCCCCGGCGTCCATGATCCTGCGGACGGTGGAGTGGCCGGCCCTGCGGAAGTGCCAGCCCCTCTCGAGGGAGAAGGCCAGCTTCTCGGCCATGATCTGCGCGTTGAGGCTGGCGTTCTCGACCTCCTGGACCTCGATCTGGGGGTTCTCGAAGCCGAAGCGCTCCTCGATGACGGCGGTCAGGTTCTTGATGGTCTGTCCGCGCCTTCCGATGACCAGCCCGGGCCTCTCGGTGGTGAGGATGACACGGGTCCCCATGGGGGTCCTCTGGACGTCCAGTCCTCCGAATCCGGCACGGCTGACCTCCTTCATCAGGTACTCCTTGAGGAGCACCCTGCGGACGTTCTCAGCGACGAATTTCCTCTCAGCTGCCATTTCACTCTACCTCCTGGATGATGACCTCGAGGTTGACGGTCTCCTGGTTCCACTGGGTGGCGCGGCCGTGGGCCCTGGGCATGTGCCCTGGGATGGTGCGTCCCCTGGAGACGGAGATCGTGGCGATAGCCATGTTCGAGACGTCGAGTCCCTTGTACTCCGCGTTGGCGGCGGCGCTGTTGAGCACGCCGAGGATGGCCTTGGCGGCCTTCACGGGGTACCTTCCGGGTCCGACCCCGGCCTTGTGGGACACGCGCTTGTTGTACCTCTTGAGGGGCACCGCCCTCTTCTTGTCGATGACGTCCTCCAGAGCCTTCTGGGCGGTCTCGACCTTCATGCCGCGGATCATGCCGGCGACCTCGCGGGCGAACTTGGGGGAGACGGGCATCTCCTTCCCAAGGGCCTTGGCGGTGGTGTCGGGGTCCGCTGTTGCTGTGTATCCTGAAACCATGCTAGACACCTCACTTCAGGGGCATGAACTTCGAGGACCTGGTGGCACCGACTCCGGGTCCGGAGTGCTGAGGGGCCTTCCTGGTGAGGACGAACTCACCGAGGAAGCAGCCGATCATCTCGGGCTTGATCTCGACGTCCTTGAACTCTTTTCCGTTGTAGATGCTGACGGTCTTCCCGACGAACTGGGGGATGATGGGGACGTCCCTGCGGTGGGTCCTCACGACCTCCCCGGGCTCGGCGGCCTTCAGCTTGTCGAACAGCAGCTGCTGCTCGTAGTTGAGGCCGCGGGTGTACGTCCTCCTGGCCCTGGCGGGGAGGAGGTCGAGGAACTCCTCGAACGGCATCTCCAGGAGCTGCTCCATGTTCAGGCCGCGGTAGAGGAACTCCTTCTTCCTCCTCGCCTGGATTGCCGACGCCTTCTTCCTGGATTTCCTCCTCGAGGCCTTTGCCGATCCTGCAATAATCTTCTTTGCCATTGCAATCACTTCTTAACTTTCTTCTTAGGAGGCAGGAAACCCACCTTCTGACCGGGCGATGCGGTCCTCTTCTGACAGTTGGGTCCACCCACATGGGCGTGGCTTCCGCCACCGTGGGGGTGGTCCACCGGGTTCATGGCGACTCCCTTGGTCTTGAA
>CAYZSQ010000165.1:0-2554 GCA_964479785.1 uncultured Methanomassiliicoccales archaeon | reverse complement strand
ACGGTGCATCCGACAGGGAAGGGCGCCCAAAACCAATACTACCCGCAACCCGATTACGTGGCATGACTCAGGAAGAGGTCATCCAGTGCATAGAGGGTCGGAGGTCCGTGCGCAGCTACAGGCCGGACATGGTGCCCGACGACGTCATCGACAGGATCGTGGAGGCGGGGACGTACGCCGCCACCGGCATGAACAGGCAGTCCCCGATAATCATCGTGGTCAAGGACAGGGGGATGCGCGACAGGCTCTCCAAGCTCAACGCGAGCATCCTCGGGAAGGACATCGACCCGTTCTACGGTGCCCCCGTGGTGCTCATAGTCCTGGCGGACAGGAGCATGCCCACATACATCTACGACGGCAGCCTGGTGATGGGCAACCTCATGCTGGCGGCCCACGCCCTCGGTGTGGGGAGCTGCTGGATCCACAGGGCCAAGGAGGAGTTCGAGTCCCCTGAGGGCAGGGAGATCCTGGAGGACCTGGGCATCCGGGGCGACTACGAGGGCATAGGGCACTGCATCCTCGGCTATCCCGCAGGGGAGGTCCCGCAGGCCCAGCCCCGCAAGGAGGGCTGGAAGCACGTCATCTGACATCGCTCTTTCAAACCTTTTACATCAACTTAATTAATTAAGTTAGTACCTTTATCAAAATAATTATTCTTAAATTGTCATTTGACAAATGTATGATCCTAACCGCTCCCTCCGGAACAGCGGGTCCCCGTTCATCCCCTCAATGAACGCTTCCAGACGAGGGCGGCGATGGAGGGGAGATGTTTGCAGACAGCGACCTGGAGCCTGTTGTACGCTCCGCAGTATGATCTATTCCTTCCCCTGCGGAGGTCGGCCATGGCGGAATTCACCACATCCTCTGCGGTGACCGTGTGCCTGAAGACCCCTTCGGGTATGTCGCTCTCCGCCACCGCCCTGCCGATGAAGGGGGTGTCCACCCATCCGGGGGAGACCTCCAGGACCCCGATCCCCGATGCTTCCAGCTCCGGCCTGAGGCCGTCGCAGAAAGCCCTGACGAAGGCCTTGGAGGAGGCGTACACGTTGAGCCCCTCCAACGGCAGATAGGCGGATGCGGAGCAGACCTGGACGATCCACGAACCCCTGGTCATGAAGGGGATGCACCTGGAGGTGATCTCGGCCAGGGCGGTGCAGTTCAGCGACACCATGTTCCTGATGTCCTCGGGAGCCGTCTCCGAGGTGGTCCCGAACCTTCCGAATCCGGCGCAGTTCACAAGAAACGCGATCTCCGGCGACCGGCTGGACACGTCGGAGACGAGGAGGTCCACGCCCTCGGCGGTGGCGAGGTCCGCCGCCAGGATCCTGGCGGGCGTGTCCAGTCCGGAGGCGACGGCCTCCAATCCGGCCGGCCTGCTGGCCACTAGCCATATCATATCGAGGCCCTCCCCGTCGAGGGCCCTGCAGAACTCGGCGCCGATGCCGGAGGAGGCTCCGGTGACGATGGCAGCTCTCATCACAGGAAGGCGGAGGCCGCCGCGGTCACTACGACGAAGACCATGATGATGACCATGCCCCAGGCGAGGATCTTCTTCTTGGTGTCAGCTTTCATCGCGATTGCATCGTGGTCCCGCGTTTATATCTTTCGAAAACAGGTGAGGTGAGGGAAAATGTTTGTGAGAGTCCCCGGCTACGATCCTGGATCAGTAGCAGGGGAGCTTCTCGTCCGCCAGCGCGAAGGCCAGGTACAGGTTCAGCAGGAAGTTCAGTATGGCGGCGACTCCAAGGAAGAGGAGCGGCCAGGACTCCGCAGCGTACTCGATACAGCACCCGTTCGCGAAGAAGACCAGTGCGGTCGTCAGCAGAATCAGGGTGAGCGTCCTGAGCGTCTTGGCACGGACGGACCAGATCAGACAGATCAGGTAGATGATTCCGAGGACGACGTTGATGTAGAGGTCTCCGCCGGCGAATCCTGCGAAGAAGACACCGAAGGCGACCAGGGCGAAGACGATGAATCCGAAGTTGGAACCGGCCTTGTATGCGTACATGGAGGCCAGGAATATGAACACTCCACCGAGCATCAGGAGCGGCGACGTGTAGTTGCCGATGCTGTTGTCGATCCCAGCGTATCCCATGAATCCCATGAGGGCCAGGGGCAACGACACCAAGGCCACGAAGAATAGACCGAACGCTGTCGGGTCTATTGGCTTGCATTCGTCAGACATTACTATTTTCCTCCTTTTGGGACTTCCGTCCCGGAGGGATTTCGTATTTTAAGTATATAAAAATGACATCTGTAACCATGTTTACACTCAGCGATCTGGATGCTTTCGTCATCCAACATAGCCAGCAGTTCCGATCTCATCGGAAAACATGGAAAATCTTTATATATTATTGGACGATGTCACCACACCGTCAGAATCAGAAATCGTCCACAGTGGGGAGCAGTCTCACACCTTTCTTCGACGGATCGCGGACCCTCGACGCCATCAGCTCCTGTACGCGGTTGTAGTCCTCGGGGGACACCGCCCTGTCCGCATGATGCGGTATGAGCAGATCCTCCCAGCGCATGAACCCCGCATAGACGGGGTTGT
>CAYZSQ010000164.1:0-2554 GCA_964479785.1 uncultured Methanomassiliicoccales archaeon | reverse complement strand
GATTTGTCCTAAACATATATAAATCGAAAAATTTTATTACAACCTGCCGGCACGGCCGGATGGATGGGATGAGATGAGTGACATGAGACAGGATGCTGTCCCGGAGCACAGGCCCGAGCAGGCTCCCTGCCTGGGTTCCGCCGACGAGCACTGCGTCTGGGACGGAAGCGGGGACTGAACCCGATCCGTATCCGCAAACAGCTTAGTGATTTCTAACCGGGACCCTGTCCCGGGGACCCTCATCAGCGTCAGCCTTCCCGTCGTGCGCGCGCCAGGGATCCGCATCATCCCCGCAGAGGGTCAGGCGTACCCGTTCAGCCTCATGATCGCCGACACCATGCCCTCCACCAGGGAACGGACCCCCCTCATGCCCTGGACGTCGTCCTCGTAGGCGGGGGAGTTCAGGGCGCGGATTATCGGCATGGGGTAGGATCCGGTGACCAGCATCCTGTTGTGCAGCATGAAGTCCACCATCTGGTTGTAGACCAGGCTGGCGCCGTCGTGCCCGCACACCGCCAAAGCCCCTCCGACCTTGCCGGCGAGGCCCTGGTCGCCCTTGCCCAGCACCAGCGCGGCCCTCTCCATGAACGTCTGCATGACGCTGGGGCAGGCGTTCATGTAGGTGGGGGAGGCCATGAGGACGCCGTCGGCCATCCTGAGCCTGTCCAGCAGCTGGTTGAAGCCGTCGTCCTCGTCGATGCATCTGCCGTCGCCGCGGATCTCGCAGGTCAGGCACACGTTGCAGTTCACGAACCTGTACTCGTAGAGATGGACGATCTCCATCTCTATGCCCTCCCTCTCGAACATGTCCTGGACCTCGTTCAGGATGTTGGTGGTGTTACCCAAGGGGCGGGGGCTGCCGTTCAGCGCGAGTACCTTCATGCCACCGTGTACCCCCTCGCCGTGTTTATACTGTGCGCCCGGCCGGTCGGATTAGGATGGTCTGATGAGGAGAATTAACGATTGTTAATTACACCATTGTCCGCACGCCGGCCCCGGGGTGTCAGATACCATAAATAGTACCGATGGTTTCACGGCGTTACAGGTGAAGAAATGCCAGAAATGCTCAAAGTGGTCGACCTGCACGCCCGTGCCGGCGAGAGGGAGATCCTGAAAGGCGTCAACCTCACCGTCAACGAGGGGGAGACATGCGTCCTGTTCGGTCCCAACGGATCCGGGAAGTCAACGCTGATGTCCACGATCATGGGTTACAGCACCATCGAGGTCACCCAGGGCGAGATCCTGTACAAGGGGCAGGACATCACCGACCTGACCGTGGACCAGCGCGCCAAGCTCGGCATAGGGATGATGATGCAGCGCCCCCCGAACATCTTCGGTGTGAGGCTCGGGGACCTGATCAAGGCCTCGTCCGCCAACGGCGAGGAGGTCCTCAAGGAGGCATCCAACTTCAAGATGCAGGGATTCCTCGACAGGGAGGTCAACGTGGGCTTCTCCGGAGGGGAGATCAAGAGGTCCGAGCTGCTCCAGCTCACCGCCCAGAAGCCGGAGTTCATCCTGCTGGACGAACCCGAGTCCGGAGTGGACCTGGAGAACATCGACCTCATCGGCAGGAAGGTCCGCGACCTCCTGTACGACGGCAGCTGCCCCGGGAGGCAGAGGCACGTGTCGTCCCTGGTGATCACCCACACCGGGCAGATCATGGACTACATCGGCGCCGACCGCGGCTATGTGATGAGGGAGGGCAGGATATTCTGCACCGGCAGGCCCAGCGACCTCCTGAAGGAGATCAAGGAGAACGGATACGGGGAGTGCGACTCATGCCAGCAGATAATTCAGCTGTGAAGGAAGCCCTGGGCAAGAAGGGCGCCTACGGGGAGGACCTGGACCTGGACCTCTACGAGGTGGGTTCCAGGGACATCGACCCGATCGACGACCTCCAGAGCTCCGAGTACAGGGACTACATGGAGAAGGTGGGCGTGGTCGCCGACGAGATGAACCGCTCCGGCACCCTCATGTTCATCGACAACGGGATGAGCCACTGCTCGTCGACCCAGCAGGAGGGCCTGGAGATGATGTCCACCCAGGAGGCCATCAGGAGGTACGACTGGGCCAGGGAGTACGTGTGGAAGGCCATGGACCCCACCAAGGACAAGTACACCGCCAAGAGCTACCTGGAGGAGGCCGACGGGTACTTCATCCGCGTCAAGTCCGGATACCACATCAAGGACCCGGTGCAGACCTGCATGATGATCGACACGGACAAGACCATCCAGAACGTCCACAACATCATCATAGTGGAGGACGGCGCGTCCCTGGAGGTGCTCACCGGCTGCTCCACGTCCCCCCACGCCAACGACTCCCTGCACATCGGGGTGTCGGAGATCTACATCGGGGACAACGCAGACCTGTCGTTCTCCATGATCCACAACTGGGGCACGCAGACCGGCGTCCGTCCCAGGACCGCGACCATGGTGGGGAGGAACTCCAACTACACCAACAACTACGTGATCCTGAACCCCGTGGGCAGTCTCCAGAGCTTCCCCGCGGCCACCCTGGCCGAGGGGGCCACCGCCATGTACAACACCATGTGCAT